>NZ_JACJVM010000005.1:0-204726 GCF_014212065.1 Aequorivita sp. 609
GGATGGAGGTTGACCGACCATCAATGGTATGGCAGTCTGATATTACTTACATACCTATTGGCAACAAGCATTATTATGCAGTTTTTATAATAGATGTCTATACCAAGAAGATCGTAGGATATAAAGTCTCTGATAATATGAGGGCACAAGCAAATATGGATGCATTGAATATGGCATTGAAAGAAAACAACGCCCCTCTGGTACACCACAGTGATCGGCGGAGTCAGTATACCTACAAGGGATATATTGATCTTTTAAGGGAAAATGGAAGCCAAATAAGTATGGCACTCTCAGCCCATGACAATGCCTATGCTGAACGTATCAATAGAACCATAAAAGAGGAATATCTTGATCATTGGAAGCCACAGACATTTATCCAGTTAAAAAGAATGACGGCAAAAGCGGTCAAGAATTACAACAGTAAAAGATTACATAACAATAACGACAGAATGAGCCCTGAGAAGTTCATAAATCAATTTTCTTTCTTGAGGCCTCAAGAAAGAAAATTGATGACTATTTTTGATAATCTAAATTAATAAATAACGGTCAACACTAATCAGGGATATACAGCAGTATGGTTTTAAGTCCTTAATATAGAATTTGAATATTGGAAATGTAACTGACATTGCTACTTTTATAGTTTTGTGCTTGAAATTTGATTAAGAAAAACTATTTTTAAAATTAATGACAAAAACCCTCATATTAACTTCCGAATTTCCGCCTCAACCGGGGGGGATTGGTAATCACGCTGTGAATTTAGCTAAGGGATTACAAGGGAATGGCTATGAGGTAAACTTGCTTTGTGATTATCGCTCTAAAAACACAGAAGCTGAAAACGAATACGATAAAAACCTTCCATTTAAAGTTAAACGTATTCCAAGAAAAGATCTAGTTTTCCTTAGTTATATAGCTCGTGTAAAAGCTGCAATCGCACTAGCTAAGAATAGTGAATTGATTGTATGTTCAGGTAAGTTTTCTTTATGGTTAGGAGCCTTCCTTTCATTATTTTTTAATAAAAACTTTGTAGCGATTATCCACGGTAGTGAACTTAAACTTCCGAATATTTTCCTTCGAAAACTTACAGAACTATCTCTAAAAAGATTTGATAAAATAGTAGCAGTAAGTAATTATACCAAGTCTTTAATTGCTCACCTAAAATTAGACAATATCGTTGTTATCCCTAACGGATTTCAATTAAAATCACCTACAATTCTACAAACCAATACCAAACCCGTACCGGTGTTAATTACGGTTGGTAACGTTACCAAGCGAAAAGGGCAGCAAAATATCATTAATGCTATGCCTTTGCTTTTAAAAAAATACCCCGATTTAAAATACCTTATTGTTGGAATTCCTACGGAAAAACAAAAACTGGAAAAACTAGCGCTGAACTTAAAAGTAGAAGATTCAGTGGTTTTCTTCGGAAAAGTTTCTGAAGCAGAAAAAATTGAACTACTGCAAGAAGCAGATGTTTTTATAATGTTAAGCGAAACCACTAAGACAGGCGATGCTGAAGGCTTTGGTATAGCAATTCTTGAGGCTAACGCCCTTGGGGTTCCTGCAATTGGATCTTTTGGGTGTGGTATAGAAGACGCTATAAATAATGGAATTTCCGGTAAATTAATTAATAATAAAAATATTAATCAGCTGGCTGATGCTCTGGAAGAAATTCTAAACAACTATGATTTATATTCACAAGGCGCGAAAAGCTGGTCGCAGCATTTTACCTGGGAAAAAGTAATTAAAAAATATCTTACAATTTTGAAAGAATTATAAGGTTAATAACACATTTTAGAGACTAGAGACTAGAGACTAGAAGCTAGAAAAATAGAAGCTAGAAGCTAGAAACAAGAACTAATAAAAAAAGAACTATTGAAACTCGCTATAATCTCGCATACTGAACATTACAAATTGCCTGATGGAACTATTGTGGGATGGGGGCCAACGATTAGTGAATTAAATCATCTAGCTCAGGACTTTGATGAAATTTATCATCTAGCTTTTTTGCATCCCGAAATGCCACCACCCAGTTCTTTGCCCTATACTTCTTCTAAAATTAAATTCATCCCCATGAAGCCTGTTGGTGGAAAAGGAATAGGAGAGAAGCTTAAAATTATTGCTAATGTTCCTTCAGTAATAAATTCTGTAAATAAAGTGTTACAACAAGTTGATGTATTTCAGTTACGTACTCCTACAGGAATAGGTGTTTTTTTGATACCGTATTTATCACTTTTCAGTAAAAAAAAGGGCTGGTATAAATATGCAGGGAATTGGAATCAGGAAAACCCACCCTTTGGCTATGCATTGCAACGGTGGATGTTGAAAAAACAACATAGAAAAGTTACTATCAATGGAAGATGGCCCCAGCAGGAAAGTCATTGTATTACCTTTGAGAACCCTTGTCTCACAGGAGAAGAACGCGTGATTGGATTGCAAATTACCAATGCAAAGGTGTTTAAACCTCCATATACATTTTGTTTTGTTGGTAGATTGGAAGATGCTAAAGGTGTGCAACGTATTATTGATGCATTTGGAAGTTTGGAAAATAAGGAGAATGTAAACACGATTCATTTTATTGGAAATGGCGAAAAAATCAATGTGTATAAAAAGCAATGCGAAGAGCTGCAACTACCTGTTGTATTTCACGGATTTTTAGACCGTCAACGAGTTTTTGAAATATATAAACAATCAAATTTCATACTATTACCTAGTGATTCCGAAGGTTTTCCTAAGGTTATCGCAGAAGCAATGAATTTTGGATGTTTGCCAATAGTTTCTTCGGTATCAAGTATTACGCAATATGTTAATACATCAAACGGATTTGTAGTAGATCCTTGTACAGCTGAAGCATTGAGAGAATTAGTCTTGGATATTTTAAAAATTGAAGAGAATACATTAAAAGTAAAAGCTTCAAAAGCTTATAAAGTTGCTAAAGATTTTACCTTTGAGAAATATAAAATAAAAATTAAAAACTTAATATAGAATCAAGTAGAAAAATATTAGAAAGATTGACTGGTAAGCCTATTTTTAGGATTATACTTTGGCTTTTGCTATTTAGCTATTTTTATAATCTACCGGTAATGAGCTATTCGTTAAAAGGGGATAATGAACTTAGGTTATATGACTTTTTAGGAGTGTTTCTGTTCTTCCAGTATTTTTATAATTACAAAATAGTTTCCGTAGCAATTTCTAAAGTTATTTTTTTTCGTCGTTTTCAATATTTTTTATTGTACTGTAGCTTTTCAATTATACTTACTCTATTGTTTTCAATTGTATACGATAGAATAATTTGGTTTGTACAGAGCTTTTTATACCTCTACCATATGTGGGTGTTTTTCCTCGGGGCAGTATTTTTTTATTATTATCTTAATACTAGAAAAAGGTATAATAATATTTTAAAAATTATTGTAATTCTGGTCTTATTAGAAGGTGTTTTAATAGTACTTCAAAACCTAGGCATTATTCCATTTTTATGGAGCGATGTTTATTGGAAAAGTTATCATGGGTTTCTTTCAGGCACATTTGGACCAAATAAAATAGTATTAGGAATGACAATGCTTATTACTTTTATTTTTTTAATAGGTGTTAATAGTGAAAAGAATTTAAATAAAAATAGGTTATTATTATATAGTACAATAGTACTTACTGCGCTATGTGTTTTGTTAAGCGGTTCACGCACTACTTATGTTGGGGCATTATTTTTCTTACTGTACTTTTTTTTGACTAAAACAGGACATTTTATCATTTTTGCTGTTATTGGTAGTTTATTCTTTTCTATTATTATTGTTTCTAATCCTTCATTAACGGATAGAATAACTGCTACTTTGGAAAATAGAGTGACTTATGCAATTGATGGTCCAGATGATATTAAAAGTTTAAAAGATTTCACAGGAGTGTATGATGAATTAGGAGCTGGCAGAAATCAACTTCATTTAAAGTATGTTAATTATTTAATAAGAGAACCTTGGGTAATACCATTTGGTCGAGGATTTAATAATAGGTTAGGGGTTGGGCCTTCTGCTCATAACATGTACTTATCTTTAATAAGCGAAGTTGGGATAGTAGGGTTAATACTTTTTTTACGATGGATATTTTCCTTTTTAGTGTTGGTTAAACGAAGAATGCCAGGTCTACAGCTAGCATTGAATGGATTAATAATTTCGATGTTAGTAACACTTTATTTTGGAGAACATTTATATGTTTATAGACCATTATTTGGTATATTAGGTTTTTTTATGATGATTTGTGTGATGCTAACGGTTCCCTTAAGGAAAAGAACATAAATGGAAAATATAAAACATTGTCTTGGTATTGTAATTCCTTATTATAATGCAGCAGCCCATATTGAAACGGTAGTGAAAAAAGCTGTAGAGTATTCTAACAATATTGTAATTGTAAATGATAAGAGTCTAGAGCCTTTACCTAATGGTGTATTAAACACCCCTAATGTATCTATAATTAATAGTTCACAAAACCTTGGGGTTGGAGGTGCGACCAAAATTGGTTTCGATTATTTTAAAGGTTTAGAAAAAATAAAAGTTATAATTAAATTGGATGCAGATGATCAAATGGATACATCTTATATTCCATTAATGACAAATTCGATTTTAAATAAAAATTATCAGTTTGTTAAGGGTAATCGATTTCGTGATTTTAAGGCATTAAAAGAAATGCCAACACTTAGACGATTTGGCAATCTTTGGCTCTCTTTTTTAAGCAAGGCGGCTACAGGATATTGGAATTGTTTTGATTTTAATAATGGTTTTTTTGCTATATCGATTAATACATTAAGACTTATCGATACTGATAATCTTTCCAACAACTATTATTTTGAAACATCACTTATTTCTTCTATCTACTATCAAAGAGCGACAATAAGGGAAATTCCTATGCCTGCAATTTATGGTAATGAAATATCAAATATGAAGATATTTAAAATGCCATTGCATTTTTCAATTAACCTTATTAAAACTTTTTTCAAACGATTGTGGAAAACGTATTTTGTTTATGATTTTAATATAGGAACTATATATCTTCTTTTTGGATTCCCGCTTTTTTTTAGTGGCCTCATATTTGGAGGTTATAATTGGTATTATTATTCTAGCATTAATAAATTCACTCCGCTTGGTACAATTATGATTAGTACATTATTAATTATACTTGGGTTTCAACTCTTATTACAGGCAGTACAATTTGATATATTTTTAACTCCAAATAAACGGAATCATGAATAGAAGGCAGCTTTGTTTAATGTTGCTTATAAATCTCATAATTGCTTCTTTGTTTTTTATAAAGAATATTGGAGTTGGGTATTCACAACTGTCTTCTGATATGCATAATATAGTACCAATGTGTATGAAATTGGATGATAGCACATTGTATACTAGTGATCTTTATTTATCTGATACAAATAATTTTAAATTTTATACACCCTTTTTTATTGAAACTCTACGCTTTATAGGGGGGATTTACAAAGGGGATTATGTAAAAGCATCAAACTTGTTATTATTTGTTTCAAGTTTGGTATTTGGGATTTTTTGGTTTTTTTTACTTTTTAAAATTTTTTTAAAAAGGTTTTGGATAGCGCTATTAGTATCAATTTTAATGCGAGGTGTTGTATGGCTACCAATGTGGGAAATTTGGGGTATTTCTGACTTATGGACCATAATGCCCCGTACGGTGTATATAGCTTTAATGCCCATTCCTTTTTTATTGCTATATAAAAACACAAATAAATCATATTATTTAGCTGCTTTCTTAATAGGGTTTATTTTTAATTTTCATCCAATTTCTGGCCTTGGCGGTATTTTAATTTATATTTCTTTAGTAGGCTATTTATATATCTCAAGACTATATAAGAATAGTTTTAATTCGATTTTGTTTGGATTCTTATTTATGATGTTAGGAATGTTACCATTTATCTTTACTTATTTCAGTAAAACAGATACTATAGTTACATATGATTTGTCTGCCTATCAAACTGCATTTAATTCAAAAATTCCCTCTCGTTTTCAACAGGTGGGTTTAATACTAAACTCTTGGTTGAAATTTAAGTTTCTATTCTTTATTATTCCTTTTGTTATTTTTTTAGGTTACTCTTTTCTAATAACAAATAAATATCGTAATCAAGCTTGGGCTTTGGTTGTCGTAACTTTTCTTTTATTTACGTTACCTATTTTAAGTATTTATATTGAACAGTTTTTGAATGATATACTAGACTTAAATTTAAGGATGTCTTTTCAATTGGTTAGAATTCAAAAACTATCTATTCTTTCTGGATATATTTCTATAGGCTTCTTATTAATATTGTTTTTAGAGAAGTACAATAGTCTTAATCGTTATCTGCCATTTTTGACTTTTGCTTTTTTATTTTTTTTAAGTATATCTACTCCTAATTCTTTTAGAAATATGCCATTTCTAGGAGATGATATTAGTAGGTCTATATTACCAAGTTATTCTGATGTAGTAAAACCAATTTCAGAAAGAAAAACAGACTTCGATCAAATTGCCGAGTATATTGAGGAAAACACTCCAATTTCATCCACCTTTTTTAATAATTATTATTTAAGGTCAGCAGCAAAACGTTCTGTAAAGTTTGATGGAAAGGGAGCAAATATTTTAATAGAGGGTAATCCTCAAAAGCTTATTGAATGGTATAATTCTATTACATATCTTAAAAATGCTTCAATAAAAGATAGGATTAAATATTTAAAACAAAATGGTGTAAATTACATACTTACGGATAAAATCGATTATCCGTTAACTTTGGAAAAACAAATAGGAAAGCAAAAGTTATATAATCTTAATTAAATGTTTAATTGATAAAAATTATATACATAGGAAATAAACTAGCAGCTCATGGTAAGCCCCCAACTGCGATTGATCTATTGTCTGTAAAATTTCAAGAGGAAGGTTATGAGGTTTATGCATCATCTTCAAAACTAAATAAAGTTTCGAGATTGTTGGATATGATTTCTAAAACTATTCGCCATCGAAAAACTATAGATATAGCATTAATCGACACTTATAGCACTCAGAATTTTTATTACGCTGTAATTATTGGAGGTCTATGTAGGTTTTTAAAGATTCCGTATATCCCAATTTTACGAGGGGGAAACCTACCAAATAGACTACAAAACAGTAGAAGATTAAGTAAACAGCTTTTTAATAATGCACTTACCAATGTAGTACCATCGCAGTATTTAGCGGAGCAGTTTAAAACTTATGGAATCCATAATCTTACCCACATTCCAAATACTCTTGAAATTGAAAACTATAAATTTCTACAGCGAAATAAAGTAACGGCTAAACTCCTTTGGGTACGTTCGTTTTCTGAGATATATAATCCTTTATTGGCATTGGAGGTTGTAGAATTATTACTTAAACAAGGTGTAGAAGTATCACTGTGTATGGTGGGGCCTGACAAAGACGGTTCTTTAGCACGTTGTAAAAAAGTAGCGGCTGAGCTAAACCTGCCAATAACTTTTACAGGAATGCTAAAAAAGAAAGAGTGGATAGCACTTTCCAAAGACTATGACATTTTTATCAATACAACCAACTTTGATAATATGCCAGTTAGCGTAATGGAAGCTATGGCTCTAGGGCTACCGGTTATTTCTACCAATGTTGGTGGACTACCCTTTTTAATTGATCACGAAATAGATGGGACTTTAATTCCTCCCAATAATCCTGCTGCTTTTGTAAATGCTATAAATAAACTAAGGGAAAATCCGGTCTTAGCAAATACATTAAGCAACAATGCTCGAACAAAAATTGAAGCGCTTGATTGGCAGGTTATTAAACATAAATGGAACTCTGTTTTAAGATTATAAATAGTAATGTTTTTAATCAAGAATGCTAGATTCAGTATGAAATGCTATAGTTTTACTATTAATAATTGATAATTATTAACTATAATTGTGAAAATGATGGAATGCGTAAAATGATACGTTTATACTCTATTTTGAAGCTTTCAAAAGGACTTAAATTACCAACAATACCAATCATTAATGTCTAAGAATAATATTCATTTTGTAATTTCTGAAAGAAAAATACTGCTGCGTATTCTTGATGTTGTATTTGTAATATCTGGACTGTACTTAGTTGGTTTTACTTTTGAATTCGATTACTTTAAAGTTTCAAGTGATAATTGGATTTGGTCTATAGTTCTAGCTATTTATCTAACAGTCTTTGCAACTATTTTCGAACTCTATAACCTGCAGAAGGCGAGTAAACTAGATGTTGTTGTTAAGAATGTTTTATTGACAACTTCAATTACGGTATTGTTCTATTTGCTTACACCGTTTTACACTCCAATGCTTCCCAATAATCGCTTGCAAATAGTTTATTTCTTTTTGGCGATTAATATAGCCTTACTTCTTTGGAGATATGCGTATATAGCTCTAATAACCTCTCCAAGATTTAATAAAAATGTAATCCTAATTGCACACGCCAAGGATATAGATGCGATTGTTCAATCTCTTCACAAATCTGATCCAAATTATAGAGTGATAGGATATTACAACACAGATGAATCGAACGAAATTAATTTAGATCACTTGCAGATTGATGCCTATAAACTCGAAGATTTAAGACCTTCAAAACTGAACAAGAACTATTCAGAAATAGTTGTGGCTACTCCTTTGTCTTATGGAATTTCAGTTGCACTTAACAATCAACTTATTTCTTTACTAAAAAGTAGTGTACCTATTAGGGATTATAACCAAGTTTATGAAGAGCTTACTCAGAGAATTCCAGTGCAGTATGTAGATAGGGATTTTTACAGATATTTTCCATTTAGCCGTAGTAATCAGAATAAATTGTATCTCTTTTTTAGTAGGATTTTAGAGTTATTGTTTTCAATTTTAGGATTGCTTTGTGCTCTTGTAATATTGCCTTTTATATTAATTGGAAATCTTCTAGCGAATCGCGGCCCATTATTTTATACGCAAACTCGAGTTGGAAAGAATGGGGAACACTTCGAGATTTATAAATTTAGAAGTATGGTAATTAATGCCGAAAGTGAAGGTGCACAGTTTGCAAAAGCTAAAGATAGTCGGGTTACCCGTTTTGGAAGGTTTTTACGCCGTTCGCGAATAGATGAAATCCCACAATTTATAAATGTAATTAAAGGCGACATGGCGATTATAGGCCCTCGACCGGAGCGTCCCGTTTTTGTAGAAAAATTACAAGAATGTATCCCTTTTTATGAAGTAAGACACGTTGTAAAACCGGGAATTACTGGATGGGCACAAGTTAATGCAAGGTATGGTTCTTCTGATAAAGATGCATTAGAAAAACTTCAATACGACCTTTATTATATTAAACACAAAGGCTTGTTTCTAGATATAGCTACGCTTGTAAAAACCTTGAGTACGGTGATTTTCTTTAGAGGGCAGTAGCAATTAATATTTAAATTCTTAGGGTGGTATTAACTAAAGAAACTAAATACATTACCACCGTATTTTCTAGCTTCAGTAAAGTTATTTTCTTTAGAAAGATCATTCATTTTTGAATGTTCAATGATTAAAACCCCTTCTTCAGCTAAGAGATTCTTTTCAAAAACAGCTTTCACTATATTTTCTAAATCTGAAACCTCAAAGTCGTAAGGTGGGTCTGCAAAAATCACATCGAACTTCCCTGATGCCGATTCTAAATATTTAGAAACATCAGATTTAATAGCATTTATAGGAAATTCAAATTCTTCTGATACTTTGTTTATATATTGAATACACCCTTGATGTGCATCTACAGAGGTAATATTAGGCACAGCACGCGATGCAAACTCAAAACTGATATTACCAGTTCCTGCAAATAAATCTAACACGTTTAGTTCATCAAAATAATAACGAACTCTAAGAATATTAAAAAGTGCCTCCTTAGCAAAATCCGTTGTAGGACGAACGGGAAGGTTTTTGGGAGCGGTTAATCTTCTTCCTTTATGAGTTCCTGAAATTATTCGCATTATAAGGTGTTTTGTAAGATAAAATGACGGTGTGTATTAATCTCTGAATCTAAATTAATTTTCGATGCTTCTGTTTTGGCAAAGTCGATGTATCGAATGTAGGTATATGCAATTTTATAATTGTCATCTTCCTCATCAATTTCACCTAAAAGTGTTACTGGTATGGTATCAGGATTTAACTTTAATTGCTCCATACAGAAAAGCGTGTAGTAAATAAAGTCTTCTGGAGTTCTATAATTATAACTGTTGCAAAGTTGAAGCTGACCATCTTTTAAAACAATGCAGTCGAAATTGTTTTTTTGAAAATGTAGAAACATTTTTGGAAGGGAATACTTTTCCTTTTCTAAAATAGCCTTTAACATAATTGAAGTAGCGTGGTAGTAATTGAAACTCCCGTACTTTTCAAAAAAATAGTTGTTGATGTTCATAAACGGAACATACACCACCACAATGTCGTGTTTTTCTATTACATCGTGAGCCATGTAATCGTTCGCTAGAATCTTTGAATTAAATTTCAGGTATTCACTAGCTTTTGTTTCATCAAAAATAGGCGCAGGAACAAGACTGTAGATAGGAGTGGAGTAAACCACTGTAACTTCGGAAAATAAAGAATTTAAAATGTTATTTTGTGACATAATGGATTCGATATCCATTAACAATTCTTCTGGAGTGGTACTGTAGTCTAACGTTTTTTCGATAAAGAAAACAGTTTCCTCACTTTTGGGATTTGTAACCAAAAAAGAAAGCCCGTTCAAAGAAACTTGAACGGACAGTCTATATTGTAAATTGTCTTGTATGTTATCTGTCTGTTCCAGCATCGTAAATTTTCGGCCAGTTTCCAGAAGTATTAACATCTTCTAATGATCCTACTTTAATATCAGGACCGTTTACACCATCTACAGATTGTGTTTGTTTTTCCTGAATTAAAAGGTCTTTATCTAAGTCGCCTAAAATTACATCTTTAGAAACTTTAGCTTCAAACACTGAGTAAGATGCGTCGTTTTTAACGATAGTTCCAGATTTAAGATCAAACTTTGCGTTTACACCTTCTACAGGTACATTCATCATAGTTTTGTATCTATCTGAATTTTTAAAGAGTGAGTCCTTAACAGGCATAAATCCTAAAGTGTCAATCAATGATTTCTCGATGAAATATCCTGACTCAATACCAAAAGCTTTGTTTTTAGCAACATCGGCATAACTGGTGTCACGACGTTGAGTAATTGCAAATTTTGCAGTATCAATAAAACTAACCAAACTGTCCCAGTCTCCTGTAAAGTTCCCAGTAATTTCTTTGTGTGCAAGCTCTGCAGCCTGAATATCTTTCAAGTTTTTAATTACTTTGGCATAACGCTCTTCTTTAATTTTATTAAATTCTACAGGTCCCATAATAGAGCTCCATAATTTCCAACCAAGGAACACGATTACAATCCAAAGAACAATCTGAATTACTGATTTCATTATTGATAATATTAAATGTTGATTTATTTAAAGGTCTATCGCAAATCTACAATTTTTTTTTGTTCGTAAAAGTATATTGCCAAAAAATCATACCTATCTTTGAAACTCTCAATGATAGTAGTGAACAATGAATGTATCAGAATATTACAATTTTTTAAAAAGCGATTTTCCACACAATACAACTCCAAAACAAGATATTGCGCTGCAATTGTTGGCAAAATTCGTGCTAAGTACGAACAAAAATGAAACATTTTTGCTCAAAGGATATGCAGGAACAGGGAAAACTACCATAGTAGGTGCATTAGTAAAAAATCTTTCAAAGGTTAAAAAGCGAGCGGTACTTTTGGCACCAACAGGAAGAGCTGCTAAGGTTATTAGTAATTACTCCAAGAAACAAGCGTTTACAATCCACAAAAAAATATACTTTCCTAAAAGTAATAAAGGCTCTGTTTCTTTTACATTACAACAAAACAAACATCGCGATACCATATTTATAGTAGATGAGGCCTCAATGATTCCCGATATTAATCAGGATTCTAAACTCTTTGAAAATGGTTCTCTCTTAGACGATTTAATGCAATACGTTTATAGTGGAGCTAACTGTAAGCTATTGTTAATTGGTGATTCTGCCCAGTTGCCTCCTGTACACCTCTCTATAAGCCCAGCTTTGGATGCACGAGTGTTGGAGATGCAATACGATAGAGAAGTAATTTCGATAGAACTGGACGAAGTTGTAAGACAACAAAAGGATAGTGGTATTTTAGAAAATGCAACAAAAATTCGTGAACGACTAGACGATGAACTTTACGAAGCATTTAAATTTTCTGGTGAGAGTTTCCCAGATGTAATTCGCCCAATAGACGGGCAGGAAATTATGGATGCTATTAACGATAGTTATTCAGCCTTAGGAAATGAAGATACAGTAATAATTGTACGTTCAAATAAACGTGCAAACCTTTATAATCAAAGTATTCGCGAACGAATTTTATTTCAAGATTCCGAATTATCAGCAGGGGATTACTTAATGGTGGTGAAGAATAATTATTTTTGGGTAGATAATACTAGTGAAGCTGGATTTATAGCTAATGGAGATATTGTTGAAGTTTTAGAGATTTTCGCTTTTAAAGAATTATACGGTTTTCGTTTTGCTGAAGTAAAAATGCGAATGGTTGATTATCCAAATATGAAACCTATTGAAACTGTGTTATTGTTAGACACGCTAACATCTGAATCTCCTTCCTTAACCTATGATGAGTCTAATAAACTCTATCAAGAAGTGATGAAGGATTACGCAAATGAAAGTTCTAAATACAAGAAATTTTTAGCTGTAAAGAAAAACAAGTACTTTAATGCCTTACAAGTGAAGTTTAGTTATGCTATAACGTGTCATAAATCGCAAGGTGGACAGTGGAAAACGGTTTTTGTAGAACAGCCATACCTGCCAAATGGTGTTGATAAAGAGTATTTACGATGGTTATACACCGCTGTTACTAGAGCACAGGACAAATTGTATTTGTTAGGTTTTAAGGATGAGTTTTTTGAGGAGGAAGTGTTTTAAATTATAATTCAGAAATAGAAATTAACTTTTTGATGTTTGTAATTTAGTGTTCGAGATTTGTTGCTAAGAACTTTAGATATTATTAAAAATGGAAACTTTTGAAATTATATTAAGTGCTTTTTTAGGAGTCGGCCTTGCCGCCGCTGTTGGGTTTCGGGTTTTCTTGCCGTTATTAGTATTAAGTTTAGCAGGATACTTAGACATTATTACTCTAAATGAGAGTTGGGAATGGGCGGGAAGCCTTACAGCAGTTATTACAATGGGTGTCGCCACCTTATTCGAAATTTTCGGATACTACATCCCTTGGATAGACAATTTACTAGATACCATAGCTTTGCCACTTGCAACTTTAGCTGGTACTGCGGTAATGGTTGCTACAGTTACAGATTTGAGCCCGGTGATTACTTGGGCTTTAGCAATTATTGCAGGAGGAGGAACTGCAGCTGCCATAAAAGGAAATACTTCTGCGGTAAGGCTTACTTCAAGTACAACAACAGGGGGAATAGCAAATCCAGTTTTAACTACTGTGGAGACAGGAACTTCTGTTGTTGTGGCGGTGGTTTCTATATTCTTACCTATTTTAGCATTTGTGTTAGTGGTGTTTTTGTTTTTTATAATTTTCAGATTTTATAAAAAGCTTCGTAAAAAACATCTGCCACGAACATAAACTTCTTATTTTTGATTTCATTTTAAAAAACTTCCAATTTGAAAGTAATAGCGATGATTCCCGCACGATATGGTGCGTCCCGATTTCCTGGTAAATTAATGCAAGATTTAGGTGGAAAACCTGTAATTGTAAGAACTTATGAGGCTACAAAGGCTACAAACCTTTTCGATGAAGTATATGTAGTTACCGATAGTGACATTATATTTCAGGAAATTGAAAGTTATGGCGGAAAAGCCATAATGAGTATTAAAGAACACGACTGTGGTAGTGATAGAATTGCCGAAGCGGTTGAAAATATGGATATCGATATTGTTGTGAATGTTCAAGGTGATGAACCATTTACAAATAGTGAGGTTTTAGAAAAAGTTCTAGCCGTTTTTGATGGCCCTGATGCCGAGAAGATCGACTTAGCTTCTATAATGACTGAAATCCACGATTGGAAAGAAATCAACGATCCAAACACTGTGAAGGTAATTGTAGATAAAGATAATTTCGCACTTTACTTTTCACGTTCTCCAATTCCATATCCTAGAGATAAAAATGTAGCGCTTCAATATTATAAACATAAAGGGATTTACGCTTTTAGAAAACAAGCAATACTCGATTTTTACCGATTGCCAATGCGCTCATTGGAAGCCGCAGAAAAAATTGAATGCATCCGATACTTAGAATATGGGAAAAATATAAAAATGGCTATTTCAAACACTTCAGGAGTTGAAATAGATACCCCAGAAGATTTAGCTAGAGCCAATAAACTCCTACTAGAAAATAAACAAGTTAGCGTAAATAATAAGTTTAGAAACTTCCCAATGGTGCCGAAAGTAGTCTTTGGAGAAGGATGTTTTGATCAGTTAACTACAATTCTTTCTTCTCATAAAAAAGACAAGGCTCCATTTATATACTTAATAGATGATGTTTTTGAAACTAATACTGAGTTTATAGACCGAATCAACCTCCGATTTAATGATAAATTAATCTTTGTTTCAGCAGCTGAAGAACCTAAAACCTCTCAAGTTGATAAACTGGTGAAAGACATTAGAAGTGAATTTACCAATTTGCCTTCTGGGATTATTGGAATAGGAGGAGGAACCCTGTTAGATTTAGCAAAAGCTGTTTCAATTATGCTTACTAATAAAGGTAGCGCAGCCGATTATCAAGGATGGGATTTAGTTAAGAAAAAGGCTGTTTACCACGTAGGAATTCCAACTATTTCTGGAACAGGAGCCGAAGTTTCTCGTACAACAGTGCTTACAGGGCCTGTTCGTAAGCTCGGAATTAACAGCGATTTCACTCCTTTCGATCAAGTAATACTCGACCCCGAACTCACTCAAGGGGTTCCTAAAAATCAGTGGTTTTATACAGGAATGGACTGCTTTATACACTGTGTAGAATCGTTGAATGGAACATTTTTAAATGCTTTTAGTCAGAGTTATGGCGAAAAGGCGTACGACCTTTGTATGGAGATTTTCTTAAAAGAAGATTCACTTTCTGAAGCAGAATCTCGCGCTAAGCTTATGATGGCTTCATGGCACGGTGGTATGAGTATAGCTTACTCTCAGGTGGGTGTAGCTCACGCAATGAGTTATGGGCTAGGTTATGTGTTAGGAACAAAACACGGCATCGGAAATTGTATAGTATTTAATCAGTTGGAAGAATATTACGGTGAAGATGTTGTTCTTTTCAAGAAAATGGTTGAAAAACACGGAATAGAAATTCCTCAAGGTGTATGTGCAAACCTCACTGATGAACAAATGGAAACAATGATTAACGTTGCTATGGGCATGGTACCACTTTGGGAAAATGCTTTTGGTGAAGAATGGCAATCTATTGTTACCTCAGAAAAATTGAAAGAATTATACTTAAAAATGTAACCTTACTTTAGCACCTGTATATGGGAATTGCAAAATTTGTTTTTTATAAAATAATGGGATGGAGGATTGACGGTGCCTTTGACCCAAAAGTTAAAAAAGCCGTTATTATTGTTGTACCACATACTAGTTGGCACGATTTCTATATTGGTTTATTTATAAGAAGAATAACCAAGGTTCAGATTAATTATATAGCCAAGAAAGAACTTTTTAAGTGGCCATTTGGTTGGTATTTTAAATGGACTGGTGGGGCTGCATTAGACCGAACTCCTGGGCAGAATAAAGTTGAAGCGATAGCAGAAATTTTCGAAAAGAAGGATGAATTTCGATTGTCGTTAGCACCCGAAGGAACTCGTAAAAAAGTTGAAGAATGGAAAACGGGATTCTATTATATCGCTATGAAAGCAAACGTTCCTATTATATGTGTTCCTTTTGATTGGGGTAAGAAAACAGTAACTATTAATGAACCTTTTTACCCAACAGGAGATTTAGATGCAGATATGATTCACCTTAGAAAATACTTTGACGGCGTGGCAGGGAAGGAGCCTGAGTTGTCTTAAATAAAACACCTTAATTGATGTTTTAGTTTTATCAATTAGTTATAAAAAAGTCGAGAACGCTATTAATTTTAGTGCTCTCGACTTTTTTAATGTTTAATTTATATGGAAAAAATTATTCTTCAGTAGATTCTTCCATGGTGTGATAAACGTTTTGAACGTCATCATCTTCTTCTATTTTTTCAAGAAGTTTTTCTACATCGGCAACTTCTTCGGCATTTAATTTTTTGGTTACTTGTGGAATACGTTCAAACCCAGAAGAAAGAATTTCTATATTTTTATCTTCTAAATACGATTGTATTGCACCGAAACTTTCGAAAGGCGCGTAAATTAAAATACCATCTTCATCTTCAAAAATTTCTTCAAGACCGTGATCTATTAACTCTAGCTCAAGTTCTTCAATATCCATTCCTTCAGGATTTATACGGAAGTTACAAGTGTGATCAAACATAAACGATACAGAACCGGAAGTTCCTAAACTACCGTCACATTTATTAAAGTAACTGCGAATATTTGCAACAGTTCTAGTATTGTTATCGGTAGCTGTTTCAATTAAAATTGCAATTCCGTGTGGAGCATATCCTTCAAAAAGAACTTCCTTGTAATCGCCTAAGCTTTTGTCACTCGCCCTTTTAATAGCGCGCTCTACATTGTCTTTAGGCATGTTTACAGACTTGGCATTCTGTATTACTGCACGAAGTCTAGCATTGGAATCTGGATCAGGGCCTCCTTCTTTTACAGCCATTACAATATCTTTTCCAATACGAGTAAAAGCTTTGGACATCGCAGACCATCGCTTCATTTTTCTTGCTTTTCTAAATTCGAAAGCTCTTCCCATTTCTTTACTTCTTTAAATTGTGTTTTAATTAATTCACCATAAGAATGAATCGAAAAATTAATACTTCAAATATAAATAATTCCAAAATTCAAAAACTCAAATAATAATTAAATTCTAACTTTCAAAATTCAACTAGCAAAAGGTCTTGACTTTGAATTTTGATATTTATTTTTTGAATTATTATCTGGAATTTGGTGCTTGAGATTTGGAATTTCTAACCAATAAGTTCATCAATTATTCGAGCAAGCTCAAAATCTTTTTCGGTTACACCATCTGCATCGTGAGTAGATAAATAGATTTCTAACGAATTGTATACATTACTCCACTCAGGGTGATGGTTCAATCTTTCAGCTTCAAAAGCTATTCTTGTCATTGAAGTAAAAGCCTCTTTAAAATTTTCAAATTCGAAAATTGCGTGAAGGGCTCCTTCAATATATTCCCAGCCTTCAAATTCTTTAAGCTTTTCTAATATTTCATTTTCTGATAATGCTTTCATAGTTGTAATTTTAATTTAAAATCAATGTACAGTATTTTATCGTATAGACATAATCTCTTCGTTTAAACCAGATTCTTCAACTACTTCTGATACAGCTATTTGATAGGGTTCAGGTAATTGATTTACCTTTGGAAGAATTGCGTTATAGCGGTCTTCATTACTGCTAAATACACTTTTAAAGATAGGCATTTTATCACTAATTTTTAAAGTTATCTCTCTGATGAGATCTTCGTGATGTACCATGTCATTACTCGATAAATGGAATATTCCCACCAATGAGTGATTAACGATATAGTGAATTTGCTGACACACCTTATCTATAGTAGTTGTAGTAATTATAAGATTCGGGAAAACTTCATATGTAGCCTTATGTCGGATACACTGACGTAAATGAACTACTTCCGGTGAATTAACCCCTAGCACCATTGGCAGCCTTAAAATTGCGGTTTGCTGCGGAATAGTTTCTAATAACAACTTTTCAATTGCAATTTTAAACTTCCCTGAAGGAGTTTCAGAGAGTGTTAAATCATTTTCATACGATGGATGTGAAAATTTTCCATCGAAAACTTCTGCTGAAGAAATATATAAAACTGAACAATCCTCGTGAAGCAAGGTGTAGTTCACCATTTGTTGATAGGCGTCAAACAGTTTCTTATAATTTCCAGAAATTGCCGAAATTATTACAGTAGGCTTTATTTCATTTAGCAATAAAAATAAGGAATCCTCTTCCACACAGTATTTAAAGAAAACTTGATTTTCAGAAAAAGCGCCTTCTTGCTTACAATAAGTACAATACACTTCGTAATAGGAGAGAAGTTCTTTATAAATTTCATAACCTATAAAACCGCTACCTCCAAGAATTAAAATACGTTCTTTTCCTTCTTTTTTCCTCATTAAATTCCGCTTCAACTTCTTTTTAAAATATAGAAAGCTTTGTTTTTGTGGTAAACTGCTCTAATGCCTGCATTCCTAAATATGAATTTCCTTGTGGGTTTAAGGCTGGTGCCCAGGTTGCGATTGTAAAACAATGGGGTAGAAGTGCCACTATTCCGCCACCAACGCCACTTTTTCCTGGCAATCCAACTTCAAAGGCAAATTCGCCTGCTTCATCATAAAAACCGCAGGTTAACATAATTGCATTAATTCGTTTTACCTGACTAGGAGTTAAGTGTAGTACGTTTTTTAAACACTTTCCTCTATTGGCATAAACGAAAAAAGCGTTTGTAAGTTGTTTGCAATTCATCATTATTGAACATTGATGAAAATAGAAATCTAATACATCATCAACATCATTTTCAAGGTTTCCAAAGGACTTTAAAAGGTTGGCAGCTGCAAAATTATTGAAACCTGTTTCTCTTTCAGACTCTGCAACTTTTTCATTATAGCTAATGGAATCGTCGTGAGCTAATTCGCGAACAAAGTTTAAAAAATCTTCTTTTGGGTTTTTTAAATTTGAAAGCAAAATGTCTGCCACTACAATCGCCCCCGAATTGATTAAAGGATTTCGAGGAATTCCATTTTCAAGTTCCAAAAGAGAAAGATGATTAAATGGATTCCCCGAAGGTTCTACATCAACACGAGTAAGAATTTTATTTCCAACTAGCTGAAATGCTTTTGATAAAGAGAATACTTTAGAAATACTTTGAATTGAAAATTTTTCCAAAGCATCGCCAACAGCATAGTCTTCTCCCGTAATTAACTGTAGGTGAATTCCTAGCTTGTCTTTTGGAATCTTAGCCAATTCTGGGATATAGCTAGCTACCTCACCAGTATCTTTAGTTTTTTTAAGTGATGAATATATTTCTTCTAAAATTGCTTGATAATCCAACATTAACCTTTGTAAAACGGAGTTTTAACAACTTTTGCTGCAACTGGTTTATTTCTAATTTGAATGAATATTTCAGATTCTGGAGCACTGTTTTCTACAGTTACATATCCCAATCCAATCGCTTTATTTAACGAAGGTGCCATTGTTCCACTAGTAACGCTACCGATGATGTTTCCATCTTTATCGGCAATTTCATACCCTTGTCTAGGAACTCCACGGTCTATTAATTCAAAACCAATAAGTTTGTTTTTTACACCTTCTTCTTTTTCTTTTTTCAGATTGTCAGAATTGATAAAGTCTTTAGTGAATTTTGTAATCCATCCCAATCCAGCTTCTAATGGAGAAGTTGTTTCATCTATATCATTTCCGTATAAGCAGAAGCCCATTTCTAATCTAAGTGTATCACGGGCAGCCAAACCAATTGGTTTGATACCGTACTCTTTTCCAGCTTCAAAAACTTTATTCCAAATCTGTTCAACCTCACTGTTTTTACAGTAAATTTCGAATCCACCACTTCCAGTATAACCAGTAGCACTGATAATTACGTGCTCAATTCCAGCAAAATCAGAAACTTTGAAGTTGTAAAATTTAATAGCGCTCAAATCTTCTGAAGTTAACGATTGCATGGCTTCAATTGCTTTCGGCCCTTGAATAGCTAAAAGTGAATAATCATCAGAGATATTTCTCATTTCGGCACCCATAGTGTTGTGTTTTTCTATCCAAGCCCAATCTTTGTCGATATTAGATGCATTTACTACAAGTAAATATTCTTCGTCTTTAATTTTGTAAATAATTAAATCGTCAACTATACCTCCTTCTTCATTTGGAAAGTAGCAGTATTGTGCTTTTCCATCTTCAAGTTTAGTAGCGTCGTTACTGCTTATTTTTTGAATTAAATCCAAGGCTTTTGGACCTGTAATTAAAAATTCGCCCATATGCGAAACATCAAATACACCCACTCCATTTCGCACAGTTTCGTGCTCAGCTTTTACTCCTTCGTATGAAACAGGCATATTATAACCTGCAAATGGCACCATCTTAGCGCCTAATTGTTCGTGTATGTGTGTAAGTGCAGTGTTTTTCATTTTAAAAATGTTTTTATTTCTTTATCCTAAGGCATAGCTTTAGATAGAGATATTGATAAATTTTTTAATATTATTCTTAATAATTGATTTTTCACAAATGTATTATAATAGGCGCAAAAGTAATGAAAGTTTGAATGCTTTATTTTCAATATTTTTCTCGTTAAAATAGTCTTAATCGCTTACTCATTCTCTATGTTTTCAATACTTTTAAAATAAAAACAATGACCGTTACTGTTTCCAAAAATCCATATAATGGAGATGAATTAAATTCCTATAAAAATCACAGCAAAAAGGAAGTTTCTGAAATAATAGACAAAGCGGATAAACGCTTTTATAGCTGGCGAGAAGTTCCATTTAATGAACGCCAAAAACTAATGCTTGCAGCGGCTGCAGAAATGAGGTCTAATAAGCGCGAATATGCTGAAATGCTGACTTTGGAAATGGGAAAACCTATTTCTCAAGCAGAAGCAGAGGTTGAAAAATGTGCATGGGTTTGCGAATATTACGCTGAGAATGCCGAAAATCAACTTCAAAATAAAGTAATTAAAACCGATGCCTATAAAAGTTATGTGAGCTATGAACCCTTAGGTGTAGTTCTTGCTGTAATGCCGTGGAATTATCCGTTTTGGCAAGTTTTCCGATTTGCCGCTCCTGCTCTTATGGCTGGAAATATCTGTGTTTTAAAACACGCTTCTAACGTATTTGGAAGTGCTTTGAATATTGAAAAGATATTTAAACGAGCTGGTTTTCCAGACAACTGTTTTACTACATTATTAATAGGAAGTGATGCCGTAGAAGAAATAATTGAAAATAAAAAAGTAAAAGCTGTTACGCTTACTGGAAGTGGGCCAGCAGGATCTTCGGTTGCATCCCTAGCAGGTAAGAACATTAAAAAAACAGTACTAGAATTAGGGGGTAGCAACGCATTAGTTGTAATGAAAGATTGTGATATTGAAAAGACTTTGGAAACTTGTGTTCAAGCACGTTTTCAAAATACCGGGCAGAGTTGTATAGCCGGAAAAAGATTGATTGTAGATGAATCTATTGCTGAAGAATTTGTTGAGAAACTAGTTGTTAAGGTTAGAGAATTAAAAAGTGGAGATCCTTTAGACCAAGAAACTTATATAGGAACTTTAGCTAGAGAGGACTTGGCGAAAGATATTGAGAAGCAAGTAAATGATTCTATTGAGTCTGGAGCGAAGCTTGTAGTAGGAGGTAAGCGACAAGGTGCGTATTTTGAACCAACTGTTTTGACAAATGTCACCGAAAATATGGCGGTATTTAAGGAAGAAACCTTTGGGCCTGCTTTGTCTGTTACTACATTTAAAACTATTGAAGAAGCGATTGATCTCTCTAATAATTCTCAATTTGGCTTAGGAGTTTCGCTATTTACTGAGAATATAGAAGATGCAGAGAAGATTATCCATAAATTTGATGAAGGTGCTGTTTTTATAAATGAATTAGTAAAAAGTGATCCGCGTTTACCTTTTGGTGGAATTAAAGAAAGTGGTTACGGACGAGAGCTAAGTGCCGATGGAATAAAAGAATTCGTAAATAGGAAAACAGTATATATCAAAAAATAAAAGCCTACTAGATTTGATTTGTAGGTTTATTTAAATAACCAACCTAAATTATATTAAAGAATGAATTTTCACACACGAAAATGGATTAAGCCAGAAGATTTAAATCCAAACGGGACCTTGTTTGGCGGTCGTTTACTAGAATGGATTGATGAAGAAGCGGCTTTATATGCAATTATACAATTAGAAAACCCGAGAACAGTAACCAAGTTTATGAGTGAAATAAACTTTGTGAGTTCTGCCAAAAAAGGTGATATCATTGAAATAGGGCTAGAGCCGAAATCTTTTGGAAGAACTTCATTAACGCTTGCCTGCGAGGTTCGAAACAAAATGAATCACGAAGTAATTATTAGTATTGAAAAAATTATAATGGTGAGTTTAGACGAAAACGGGGTGCCAACACCACACGGAAAAACACAAATTGAATTTGTTAAAGATAGACTAGCTAAATAAAACAATACTATTTCATAAATAGTTTAAGCCTAAAAACAAACCCCGCAAATAATGCGGGGTTTATTGTTTAAAACTTTGGGTGTTTGTATTGAATACTACACCATATCTTCTGGTCTTACCCACTGGTCGAACTCTTCAGCCGTGGTATAACCTAAGTTAACTGCTTCTTCTTTAAGAGTTGTTCCGTTTTTGTGAGCTGTATTAGCGATTTCTGCTGCTTTGTAGTAACCAATTTTTGTGTTCAAGGCTGTGACAAGCATTAAGCTGTTATTTAATTGTCTTTTAATAACTTCGTGGTTCGGTTCAATACCTTGTGCACAATTTACATCGAATGAAACACAAGCATCTCCAATAAGTTGAGCAGATTCTAAAAAGTTTGCAGCCATAACTGGTTTGAACACGTTAAGTTCAAATTGACCTTGCATACCACCAACGGCAATTGCCATATCGTTACCTATTACTTGAGAGCAAACCATTGTTAAAGCTTCACATTGTGTAGGGTTTACTTTTCCTGGCATAATAGAAGAACCTGGTTCGTTTGCAGGAATGTTGATTTCTCCAATTCCACTACGAGGTCCACTAGCAAGCATTCTAACGTCATTAGCTATTTTGTTTAATGAAACCGCCAATTGTTTTAATGCACCATGACTTTCTACAAATGCGTCGTGAGCCGCTAAAGCTTCAAATTTATTTTGAGCAGTAACAAAAGGTAAACCTGTAAAGTCAGCAATATATTTTGCAACTTTTACGTCGTATCCTTTTGGTGTGTTTAATCCAGTTCCAACAGCAGTACCTCCTAAAGCGAGTTCAGCTAAATGTGGAAGCGTGTTTTTTAGTGCTTTAATTCCGTGTGCTAATTGTGCTGCATATCCACCAAACTCTTGTCCAAGGGTAAGAGGAGTAGCATCCATAAAGTGAGTACGACCAATTTTTACAACATCTTTAAAGTCGTCTGCTTTTTTAGCAAGTGTCTTTTGAAGTTGCTCAACACCTGGAATTGTTGTTTCGATTAACTTTTTATAAGCCGCAATGTGCATTCCCGTTGGGAAAGTATCGTTTGATGATTGCGATTTGTTTACATCGTCATTTGGCTGAAGTGTTTTTTCTCCTTCACCAATCGTTTTACCTGCTAATTGGTGCGCGCGGTTTGCAATTACTTCATTAACGTTCATATTACTTTGCGTACCACTTCCTGTTTGCCAAATTACTAATGGAAACTGATCGTCGTGTTTTCCTGCTAAAATTTCATCACAAACTGTAGCAATAAGATCTCTTTTTTCTTCAGGAAGAACTCCAAGTTCGCAGTTAGTGTATGCTGCTGCCTTTTTAAGATATGCGAAGCCGTAGATTATCTCTAGAGGCATTGAAGCACGTGGGCCAATTTTAAAATTTTCGAATGAACGCTCTGTTTGTGCGCCCCAAAGTTTATCGGCAGGTACTTTTACCTCGCCCATAGTGTCTTTCTCTATTCTATACTGCATTGTAATAATGTTTATAATGAATTAATTATTATTTAAAATAGCAGAGTTACAACTAACTCCTTAAGTACTTGATTTTGAATTTATTTTAACCCTATCCAATAAGGGGGTTAAAACTGCCGCAAAGATAACGAAAAGCAAAAAGTTGGTCAACCCGCACAGCTGTTTATTTCCTGTGAATAAAACTAAAAGTTTTGTTGTTGTTTTAAAAAAAAACGTACTATCTTTGAACTTTCAATTAAAAATAATATACCATGTTTACTTTTGAGCAATTTTTAGGATTCATCGCTGTTATGACTGTAGTTACCATCGGATTTTGGTTGATGATTTTTTTGATGGGAATACTTCCTTATTGGATTGGTGGTGCACTTCAAGAGAATTTTAAAAATAAACGTGAAGAAAAGAAAAACAAACAATTAAATAAGTAGTTTTTCTATACAATATAATTAAAAGGGAGCTTTAAAATAGCTCCCTTTTTTTGTTCTACATATTAAAAGTGAATTAGATAACAATTAATTGAATAGTAGAATGCATATATTATAAGCTAATTAGAACTTACACCATATAAAAAGGGAACCAATTTGGTTCCCTTTTTTATTGTATTAGACTTGGAAGTTAGAGGTTATCCTTCAAACCCACCTTCGTCAAATCCACCGCCACTGCCTCCGTTAGGACGTTGACGTTGTTTCTTCTGGTTGAAGCGATAGGTGAAGGTTAAATTAACTTGTCTAGCTCTCCACTGAAATTCACTTTCACTAGTAAATGAGCTTGTAGTAGTTAAACTATTTCTTTTACGTGTGTTAAGTAAGTCACTAACATTTAAAGATAAAGTTCCATTGTCATTAATGATATCTTTACTAATAGCCATATCTACAGATAGGATTCCGTCGCTTTCTGTTTGAGAATTATTTCTTGGACCACGGTAGAAAGCATTTGTTTGCCATTCGATTTTCGCAGGTAATTTTACCTTACTGCTAAATCTTCCAAAATAACTAACATCTTCTGTTCCGTAATCTACACCGTTGAAAAATCCTTCAGACTTAAACATAAAGTAATTAAAGCTTCCGTTAAGTGTAAGCCACTTATTAGGGTTGTATAATAAACCTGCTTCAAAACCATATCTTTTGTTAGTAGAAAGGTTAATAGGAAGGGTACGGATAATTGGAATTCCATTACTTGTAGTTTCTCCAGTTTCTTCTTGAACTCTTTCAAAAGAATCTGTTTCGTGTTGGTAGTAAACAGAACTCGATAATGTTAGCTTTTTCCAGCTCTTTAAATATCCTAAATCGAATGCACTAGAGTAGGCAGGGTCTAGGTTAGGGTTTCCTTGGAATACGTTTGCTTCACTTGAACGAGAAGGGAAAGGATTGATAAACCAGTGTCTTGGACGGTTAATACGTCTGTTGTAACCAAGTGTAATATTTTCACGATCACCTAACTCGTAAGTTAAGTTTACTGTAGGGAAAAGCCCTGTGTAATCCTTGTCGAAGTTTAGGTTAATAGGTGAATTTGTATCAACATTTTCAGCATCTACACTACCTTTTAGTTGGGTGTTTTCAAGACGTAAACCTAATAGAAAAGAGAACTTTCCAAACTTGTTTCCGTACTGAGTGTAGAAAGCGTGTACATTTTCTTCGTAGTTGAAAATATTAGAAAGGCTATCATTTCTGTGATAAACACCAGAAATACCGTCTTCTTGTAATAAGGTGTAATCTGTGATTGTTTCTTCAAAACTTCCACGGTAACCCGCTTCAAATTGTGCATTTTCACCTATAGGTAATACATAATCCGCTTGTGCTAAGTATTCTCTATCTGTTCTTTTTTGAAGAATATTCTCAGAAGGAAGTGTAATAAATTCTGGGAATAAACGATCTTCAGTAATTAATGAATTTTCATCGTCCTTTCCGTAATCATACTGAAAATCGGCAGTTAGTTTATGTCCGTTGTCATTAAAGTTATTTACATAATTCAAAGAGAATTGATAGTTAGAATCGTCTTCTCCTTCGTATTCAATTCTTCTTATTTTCTCTTCAGTTTCATTGTTGTTTCTGTTAAGAGTGTTGTTGGTTGTAACATCATCTCCAGTTCCTTTTCTGTAGAATCCACTTGCAGTGATTGATGATTTGTCGTTAATAAAGTACTCTATACCTAGGTTGGTGTTAAAACCTTTACCCATCCTGTCGTAATCTCTGCGTTCAATAACTTGATCGAAAGTTGGGTCAACAGTTACAGGATTTCCATCACCATCAATAAAATTTCGTGAAAAATAATTATTATCGAAATGTGCTTTTCCTGGAGCTTTTCTGTAATAAACACCTGTAGTGTTAAAAATATTGAATTTGTTGGTTCTAATATTTATGTTCCCAGAGGCATTACTATTTGTAGGTACACCTATAGTAGTACTTATAGAACCATTAACACCTAACGTTTTTTCTTTTTTAAGAATGATGTTTAGAATACCTGCAGTTCCTTCTGCGTCATAACGAGCCGAAGGAGAAGTAATAACTTCAACTCTTTCAATAGCTTCAGCAGGTAATTGGCGTAAGGCATCGGTAGAGCCAAAACCAGCAATAGCAGAAGGCTTTCCATTTATAAGAATACGAACGTTTTCATTTCCTCTTAGTGCGATTGCTCCATCTACATCTACAGTTACAGATGGTACGTTGTTTAGTGCGTCACTCACTGAAGCACCTCCCGCAGTAAGATCTTTCCCGATATTGTATATTTTTTTGTCTAGCCTTATTTGTACCTCTGTTGTTTCGGCACGCACAACTACTTCGTCTAAACTTGCTGCGTCTAAATCAAGTTTTATTGTAGGAAGTGTGGTGTTTTTTGTAAAGTTTTGATTTTTTAATTCTTTAGTTTTATATGAAATAAATTCAAACCTCACTGTATAAACTCCAGTTGGAACATCAATTTTATAGTTTCCATCTAAATCGGTAATGCCACCTGTTACAGTTTTACCTTCTCTATTTATGAAAGAAACAGTAGAATATTCTAAAGGGTAGTTTGTACCTTCTTCAAGAATGGTTCCTTTGATTGTAACTTGTTTTTTTTCAGGGGACTGAGCTACTGCATTATAGCTAATAATTAAAAATAAAAAGGGCAATAAGTATTTCATGAGTAGAGTTAAAAAATTAACTCACGAAAATAGTATTGTTAGAATTGAATTCTGCTAATTTTCTGTTAATAATACCCGCTGAAAAGCCCGTTAATGTTAAACTATAGAGGACCTAGATTAAAGTAACTCTAGGATATTTTCTGGTGGTCTACCGATTACTGCTTTTGTACCTTTTACAGCTATAGGTCTTTCAATTAGTTTTGGATTTTTAATCATAGCATCAATAATCTGCTCGTCTGAAAGATCTTTGTCTTTAAAATTTTCTTTCCATTCCTTTTCTTGAGTGCGCACAAGTTCAATTGGTTTAATACCTAGCAATTCTATAATTTGTTTTAACTCCTGTTTTGAAGGTATGTCTTCAAGATATTTTACAACATTAATGGTTTCCCCTTTTTCTTCAAGAAGTTGCAATGCTTGTCTAGATTTACTGCATCGTGGGTTGTGATATAGAGTGGTCATTTTTTCTTTAGGATTTAATATTTTAATGTTTTGTAAAAATAATAGAAATAAAAGTTCAAATTGAATTAAAAATCTGAGTTTAGTAGCTCTTCTATTTCCATTTCATAATCATACTGCAAGTCTTCGTGAAGGGTAGATACTTTTTTCTGTATGTATTCAATTTGTCTATTATAAAGATTGATAAGTGTTGTATTTCGTTTAATAGAGGGTTTAAAATCTTTTAGTTTATGACAAAAATAAAGCAATAATTCAACCTCAGTTTCTTTGTTCTGAGAATAGCGAATAAACTTTTTAATCTCTCTTAGGATTTTCCGAACGCTTTTTTTAATAAAATAGAAGGTTTTAGTGTTTATACTCTCAAAATCTTCATCTATCTTGGTTTTTATACTTCTTATAAAAGCTTCTTCATTAGCAGATTCAAATAATAAATAAGTGAGTAGCTCTTTATTTTCTTTTTTAAACTTAGAAAGCCTAAGGCAAAGTTCTAGTAGTTCTTGAGTAGAACGATGATTAAGTTCGGTTTTGATTTCCTTTAGGCTGGCTGCTTTCATAATAAAGTTTGCAGTAAAGGTACATTGGATTTGGAGAAATTAAAACTCCTTAAGATTTTAAACATTTTTAAAATAAAGAAACTTATTGCGGAATAAGGAAACAATTTCAACCATGAGCTTCTTTTGAACTAAGGAGTGCTATTTCTTAATACTTACCGAACCTTTCATTACAATATGTATACTGCAGAAATAATCAAAATTAGTGGTAATCTTTTTTGAAAAAGAATCTCCTTTATTCAATGTTTTAGAAGCCCATTTCTTATTGATTTCTGTTACGTCGTGAGGAACGATGTCTTTATTAACCCATTCTATTATATCACCTTTTTTTACTTGTATTTTTTCTGGGACAAATTTCATCTGATAAATATTAACTACATGCCTTGTAGGTGTGTTTGAATTAGATTCAGTAGTACTTAAGCTAGAAAACAATAGAAAAATCATCGTTGTTCCTAAAACTAATACAGTTTTTCTTAGCGAAAAGATTTTAAGAGCTTTCATTTTTTAAGAATTTTACTTTGGGCCATTTTAGCATGATGATAATGTGTTTCCAAGATTGGAACAGTAGTTTTAAGTAATGCCTTTAGCTCTGTGTTTTGAGATTGAGGAATCAACAATGTATTTACAGCATCAATCACTGTTTTGTGATATGCCACTTCATTATTTATGTATGCTTCGTCAAAAGCTTTTCCTTTTACCGACTTTAATTTTTTAGTGGTTTCATCGGCTTGGTTTAACAAGGACTTACTTACAGGATTGTCTTTAGGATTAACGCCAAGTTTAGTAACAAGTTCTACAGCAAGATCTATAATTGCTTGGTGATCGTTAATCATGGTATTTGCAAATTCACGTACGGCTGCATCTTTTGATTTGGCAATAGCAAGTTTTGCATAATCGATGTCGATTTGGTTAGCTACAACCGCAACATTTGCAATTTCGGCATCATTTAATTGTGGAGTTTCTTGGGCATAAATGCTAATAGAAGTAATGAAGGTAAATACTATTATAGCAAGTGTCTTAATAATCGATAGTGTTTTCATAGTGTCTGATTTTAGATTTAACCTTTAATTGTTAGTATTGGTTTGATGCCATTAAAACTTTTAGGTTACATTAATTCCAGATTATTTATAATTATCGTTTGATGATACTTTATTAGTGGTCAAGGGTTTATAGAAATATCCCCATTAATCTTAATTGGGTTTTACGATTATCTTAAAATTTGAGTGAGAGTATAGTTTTTTTGTTAATTTTAAAGTGAATTTATAAGTCATATATCCAATTTTGAAAATAACAATTACAGTTACTTCTATTCTTTTATTTACAACTCATTTTATACATGCTCAAACGGTTGCAGAAGGTAAAGTTTATGAAACCTATGATAATATTATTGGTGTAGAAAACACTGGATTATTTAACGGGACAGAATTTACCGACCTCTTCTTAAATACTAATGGAACTTATAGATACTTTAAAGGTTATGATTATGTAAGAGGAGCGGTAAGCTATAATGGCGAGTTTTACAGCAATGTATTGTTGAAATACGATTTGTTAGAGGATAATCTTATTACTCATTCTGAAGGTAAACTAAGTGTTTTCAATGTAAAACTTTTCCCAGATTTTGTCACATCCTTTTCAATTTACAACCGGAATTTTGTGAAGTTAGTAGATATAAACCTACCGTTACCTGGAAATGGTTTTTTTGAAGAGGCTTATCTCGGAAACCAGTTCAAGCTTTACATTAAACACAGTAAAAGGAAAAAAGATAAGGCATTAAATCGTGGAGTTCAGTATCAATTTTCTATAAACAATTATTACCTGTTAAAGGTAGATGGAAACTACATGGTAATAAATTCGATTAAAGACTTGCGAAGAGCCTTGCCGGAAAGAGAGGATGATATCCGAAAATATTATAAAAGTTATAAAAAACTCTATAAGTCTAACCCCGATAATTTTATGATTAAACTTATAACACATATAGAAGGACTCTCAAAACCCTCTAAAATTTAAATATTGAAGCCGCGCTTTATGCAAATTAATTTCCTGGCAATTCTTATGCTATTACTTTCCACTGTAGGCTTGTTTGGTCAAACCGAACAGAATATTACAGCTACGTTTAATAATTCACCATTAAAAGAAGCCATTCTTAAAGTGGAATCAATTTCTAATAAAGAATTCTATTTTGAAGAAACTTGGCTGAAAGGATATTATGTAACAAAAACTTTTAAAAATGAATCTTTAAGAGAGGTTTTAGAAGGACTTTTTAGTAACACAAACATCAATTACGTGCTTAAGGATAACAAAGTTATTCTTCTTAATAATACCTATGTCTATACTGAATTGCCTCCAGATTTTTTCAATGAAGTGACACAGAAAGAAAATTCGATAGAAGTCAAAAGCAACGCTCCTATTTTTCAAGAAGAATATGCCAATAGTCATACTGTTCACAAAAGAAAAATGGTAACTATAGGGAAACAACGCCCAAATACTTCTAATAACACATATGTACTCTCAGGAGTTTTTAAAAATTTTAATACAGGGGAACCTCTTGCAAATCTTTCAATTTCTACAGTAGATAGAAGTAAATATGCTATTACTGATTCTGAAGGAAAATATAGTATTCGGCTTCCTTATGGTTTAAATAAGTTAGAAACAAACTTATTAGGGTTCGAAAAAATACGTCAAGATGTAATTATGTATGGAGATGGTTCGCTTAATATCGAATTAATCGAAAACACCGAATCATTAGAAGAAGTGGTGGTAAAGTCTAATAAAGATGCCAATGTTCGCGATGCTGTTGTAGGTGTAACTAATATAGACATTGAGTCGATTAAAACAATTCCCTTGGTATTAGGAGAGCGTGATGTTTTAAAAGTAGCTACCACTATGCCAGGAATTAAAACCGCTGGTGAAGGGTCTAGTGGGTTTAATGTTCGTGGTGGACGTTCAGATCAAAATCTAATTTTATTAGACGATGCTGTTTTATACAATCCTTCTCACTTTTTAGGGTTCTTCTCGGCAGTAAACCCTTTTACAACGGGAAGCATGGAAATTTATAAGGCTAGTATTCCAGCTGAATACGGTGGCCGACTTTCTTCAGTTTTTGATATAGAAACCAAATCGGGTAATATGGAAAAGTTTGCTGGAGAAGGGTCTATAGGGCCTATAACCGCCAACCTCGCGCTTGAAATACCTGTGGTAAAAGAAAAAGCTTCATTAATAGCCGGGTTTCGAGCTACGTACTCCGATTGGATTTTAAGAAGTCTAGATGAAGATAAATTAAAAAATAGCGAAGCTTCTTTTTACGATGGAATTGTAAAATATAAACACAATATAGATAATGATAATTCAATTCAAGGGACAGTTTATTTCAGTAAAGATCGATTCAGCATAACTTCCGATTCAATTTTTGATTATTCTAACCGATTGATTTCATTAAAATACAATCATGCCTTTAGTGAAAAGAGTAAAGCTGAACTTATTTTAGTAAATAGTCAGTATCAATACGAAGTAAATTATGAGGCTGATGCCAATCAAGATTTTGAATTTGATTATCAGTTAAACGAGTATCAAGCGAAGTTAAACTTCAATTATAAGCTTAATAATAAGCACAGATTGAGTTACGGTTTAAGCAGTAAATTGTATGCTATAGATCCTGGAAATATTAATCCTATTGGTGAAAATTCTGATGTACTGGCTAAAAGTATAGACAGAGAGAAAGGGTTAGAGTCTGCAATTTATCTAGCCGATTTGTTTGAAGTGAATAAAAAGTTTCTACTAGATTTAGGGTTGCGCTATTCTTTTTATTCAGCGTTAGGCCCTGCAACTCAAAATATTTATACTTCTGGGGTTCCTAAAAGTGATAGCTCAATAGAAGAGGTTAAAGAATTCGGCAATAATGAATCTATCAAAACCTACGGAGGCTTAGAATATAGATTTTCAGCAAGATATTTACTAGGAAATGATTTTTCAGTGAAAGCTGGATTTAATAGAACCATTCAATATTTACATTTACTATCTACCAATACCACACAATCGCCTACAGATATTTGGAAGCTTTCAGATTTAAATATCGAGCCTCAACGTGCAAATCAATACAGCTTAGGTCTCTTCAAAAACCTATCAGAAAAAGACATTGAGTTTAGTTTAGAAGGATATTACAAAACAATGGCCGACATATTAGATTATAAAATTGGCGCACAATTAATAATGAATGATGAATTGGAAACCGAGTTACTGCAAGGTGAAGGAAAAGCGTATGGAATTGAATTTTTAGTAAAAAAGAATAGTGGAAGGTTTAATGGATATGTTGGTTATAGTTACTCTCGTTCACAAGTGAAATTAGATAGCCAACTTATGCAAGAGCGTGTAAATAATGGCGAGTTTTTTTCAGCTAATTATGACAAACCTCACGACTTTTCAATTGTTGCCAATTATAAATTAACTAAGCGTTTTAGTTTTTCTGGAAACTTTACTTACCAAACTGGCCGACCAATTACATATCCAATAGGGCGTTATGTTTTTGCAGGAGAAGAACAAGTTTTATACAGCGACCGAAATCAATTTCGAATTCCAGATTATTACAGATTAGATTTAGGCGTAAACATAGAAGGGAATCATAAACTAAATAAGCTAGCACATAGCTTTATTAATATTTCAGTTTATAATGTATTGGGTAGAAATAATCCGTATTCAGTGTTTTTTGTAAATGAAGCGGGAGAAATTAAAGCGTATAAAACTTCTATTTTTTCGATACCAGTTCCTACAATAACATATAACTTTAAGTTTTAGGAATTATGAAAGCAAACCTATTATATATCGTTCTTTTCGCCATATTTTTAAATCTATGGGCTTGTACTGAGCCGTATGAAATTGAGACAGTAGATTTTGAAAGTGTTTTAGTTGTGGAAAGTACAATTACTGATGAATTTAAACCTCAAATCGTAAAACTAAGCAAGACAACAACTTTAGAGAATCCTGAAATATTATTTGAAAACAATGCAACTGTTGTAGTCAATACAAATACTGGGAGCACCTTTGATTTTATATGGGACGCTTCTGAAAATTATTACGTTTCGGAGATGCCATTTAAAGCTGAGCCTAATGTTGCATATACATTAAGTATAATCACCCAGGACGGGAAACGATATTCTTCTTCTGAAGTTGTTCTCCCGCCATCAGTTGAAATGACTGAAGTTTATACAGAACGCGTAGTTAATACAGCAGAAAATAAAGATGGAGCTCATGTTCTGGTGAACACAGAAGATCCTACAGGAAGCGCAAAGTACTTTAGGTATGAATACGAGGAAACCTATAAAATTGTTGCACCAAATCCATCTCCGTATTATGCCGAAATTGTGAATTACGATTTTACTCGTGGTACTTATGAAGTTATCCTTACGCCTAGAGAACCTGAAGAAATATGTTATACTACCGAGTATTCAACAGGAATCATACAAACTTCCACTACCGAACTTAACGATAATAGAGTCAATAGATTTCCAGTGAAATACCTTTCTAAAAATGATGCCAAAATGCAAACTCGGTATAGTATCTTGGTAAAGCAGTACGTACAGAGCGTTGAAGCTTTTACATTTTATAAAGTAATTAAAGAGCTAGGCAGCATTGAGAGTTTGCTTTCACAGAGTCAACCTGGTTATGTGGCAGGTAATATAACTTCTGAAGATAATCTAGACACTAAAGTAATAGGTTTCTTTGAAGCCTCATCAATGACATCTAAAAGGATTTATTTTAACTACCAAGATGTTGGTCTTGAAGAGCCGCCGTATTTTGTGGATTGTGAGGTTTTAACATTAGATTATAACGACGCTACTGTCTTGGATGACGACCCAAATGAACGCGAAGCACTATATCAACTTATTACTTATAATGACTATCAGGTCCTTTCAATGAGTACTACTTTAATATATCGAGTTGTTCAACCTGAATGTAGTGTTTGTACTTATTTTTCTTCTAATGTAAGACCTGATTTTTGGATAGATTAATTATGAAAAAAAGCATATTTATAATATTACTCATTCTTTTGGGAAACGCCACTTTTTCACAAATCCCGAACCAAGATTTGTCGGTAGAGTCTAATGTTTTTCCTAAAGAAAAATTAGCGCTTACAATTAATTCTAACATACTATTAGCTGGGGAATTATTGCAATACAGCACTTTAAATTTAAATGAAGCAGGTAAGAAAAGTAAACTGAGCAAAGTAGTGTATGTTTCTATGCGAAATGAAAACGATTCGGTTGTTTTTCATCATAAATTAAAACTTTATAACGGAAGAGCTAATGGAGATTTCTTTATTCCTGCAACTTTGAAATCTGGAATTTATAGACTTATTTCCTATACAAATTTCTCTAAAAATAACAGGTTAGATGCTTATGCTTTAAAAACGATTTACGTTATAAATACATTTATGAAAATGGATAAAGTGAAGAATGCTTCAGATTCTATTCACTTAAATTTTTCTACAAAACTCAGCAGAGTTTCTACTTCGGATGAAAGTAATCAGCAAATTAAAATTGTATCGGATAAAGCTACTTATGGCCCTCGTGAAAAGGTGAGTTTAAAATTAGAAGGAATCTCGAATAAAATAAATGGCAATTTTGTTTTATCTGTCAGAAAACTGAATCCAATAGAAATCTCAGGAAAAACATCTGAATCGGTTAAAGAGAGCTCTTCCGATGTTTTCCATATACCCGAGGTACGGGGAGAGTTAGTTTCTGGTACTATTTTAAACAATGATGGAAATGTTCCTGTTAAAAATAAAATAGTTTCATTAACGATACCTGGAGAAGATTTCATTTTTAAAAGTACATCTACTGATGCAAACGGGCGATTTTTCTTTTCAGTATCAGAAGGCTACAGTTCTGATAAAGGAATAATTCAATTGAGCTCTAAAGATTCAAGAAAAGAAAATTACACTATAAATATTGATAAAAAACATTTGAAATTAAATGGCTTTAAAAGGAGGGTTTTGAGTTTAAATCCTGAATTGAAGAATTGGTTACAAGAAAGAAGTGTGCAATTACAAATTGAAAATGCCTATTTCGAAACCAAAAGAGATAGTATGAAACCACATAAAACCACTTCAAGATTTTATAACAACTTAGGAACGGTATATAATTTAGATGATTATACTCGCTTTTCTACCTTAAGAGAAACCTTTGTAGAAGTTATTACACTTGCAGCAATTCGTGGAAACGAAGAAAATGGCAGGTTTATCATTTACAACGCTTATGATCCTAATAGAATTGCAAAATTTAATGATATTCCACCTTTGGTTTTGTTAGACGGAATTGAAATAATAAATAATGAAGATCTCATTAACTACAATCCCCGCCAAATTAAAAGTGTAAGAGTGATTACAGAACCGTATAGATATGGACCAAAAATTTACAGCGGGATTATAGCTGTTGAAACTATAAAAGGTGATTTTACACCGAATAGCACAGATAAAAGTATAAAAGTTTTCGATTTAATTCCAGCAGTGGCAGAGAAGGAATATTATAAACCTAATTACCAATCAGGAGCGAATAAGCTTTCTCGAATTCCAGATTATAGAGTACAGCTAATATGGAATTCGCAAATTGAAAGGCTAAATGATGGCTTTATTGATAGTTTTTTTACCTCAGATATTCCTGGAACCTATCAAATTTCTATTGAAGGATATGGGGTTAATGGGGAGTTTCACTATTCAACAAACAATTTTATGGTAATTCATTAAAACAAATGTTAAATTATTGTGTATTTATGTTAATATTTTGTTATCTTTAAGGAGCATATTTAATATTAACATCAAACCTCCTTTTTTTATCATGCTTCACTGGAAAGCAATATTTATTATTTTATCTATTGTGTTCGGCGTAATAGGATTTATAGGCATTGGAGATGGACCAATAGAACCTGCACAATTTGTTTTTGCAATATTTTTAGTTCTCTTAATGTCTTTATGGGTTTTCGATTTTGTAGGAAAGAAACGAAAAAGAAGATTATAATTTATTTAATATGTTAAATGTTTTGATATATAGTATTTATTTCAAATTAATTTCATACTTTTACTAAACATCATATCGGGGTGCTTAAAGTTTTAATTAACAGCTGAGATTATACCCGTAAAACTTCGAGATAGGTAATGCTAGCAGAAGGAATATGATTTGCAAAGGGAACATAGATTCAAATCTTGTTCCCTTTGTTTTTTTTCTATAATGAGATTTCTATAGAAATTTAAATCTTATAATTCGTCCGACTTTTCTTCCTGTCCAGTCATCATTAGATAGGCTTTTAAGAAACCGTCAATCTCACCATCTAATATAGCGTCTGTATTTCCTGTTTCATGTCCTGTACGAACGTCTTTTACTAATTTATAGGGATGTAAAACGTAATTGCGAATTTGTGAACCCCATTCGATTGCCATTTTACTATCTTCAATTTCGGCACGTTGAGCTTGTTGTTTGCGAAGCTCAATTTCGTACAATTGCGATCGAAGCATTTGCATAGCCTTTTCACGGTTTTCTAATTGGCTACGGGTTTCGCTATTGTGAATAATAATCCCACTAGGGTGGTGAGTAAGAATAGCTTTTGTTTCAACCTTGTTAACATTTTGACCTCCAGCTCCGCCACTACGTGCGAAATCCCAAGAAATATCGGCAGGGTTTATATCAATTTCTATACTATCGTCAACAAGTGGATATACGTAAACACTTACAAAACTTGTATGTCTTTTGGCATTACTATCAAATGGTGAAATTCTAACTAATCTATGTACACCATTTTCACTCTTTAACCATCCAAAGGCATATTCACCATCAATTTCTAGGGTTACAGTTTTTACTCCAGCAACATCACCAGATTGAAAGTTGAGCTCTTTTACCTTAAAACCATTCTTTTCTGCCCACATTAAGTACATACGCATAAGCATTTGTGCCCAATCGCAACTTTCTGTTCCACCAGCTCCTGCGGTAATTTGCAGTACAGCGCTCATATCATCGCCTTCTTCGCTTAGCATATTACGGAATTCAAGGTCTTCGATGGCGTTTTCGGCTTTTTCAAAAATAGCGTCAACATTTTCAGCAGTACCTTCACCTTCTTTATAGAACTCTAAAAGGATTTCAGCTTCTTCAGTAAGTGATTTTGCTGTTTCGTAGTCAGTAACCCATTTCTTTTTGGTTCGTAGTACTTTCATAAAAGCTTCTGCTTCCTGAGAGTTATTCCAAAAGTTGGGGTCAAAAGTTTTTTCTTCGTCGTTTGTAATTTCTATGTTTTTGCCATCAATGTCAAAGATAGCGCCTCAAGGCATCTAACCGTGTCTTAAGGTCTTTTATTTGGTCTGTTGAAGTCATATAATAATTAAGAATTTCAACAAAAATACCATTAACTTCGTGAGTAGGATATATATTTCGGCTAATTTTATACTTTTCTGAAGATTGCTAATTGAACCCAAGAATTTCACAATTATAATATGATAATAGATTTAAGAAGTGACACCGTAACAAAGCCTACAAAGGAAATGATGCAGGCCATTATGAATGCTGAAGTTGGAGACGATGTTTACAAAGAGGATCCTACAGTTAACAAATTGGAACAAAAACTAGCGGAATTGTTCGGGATGGATGCTGCGTTATTTTTTCCTACAGGAAGTATGGCAAACCAAGCAGCTATTAAAATGCATACTCAACCAGGAGAGCAATTAATTGCAGATAAATGGGCTCATGTATATAATTATGAAGGAGGCGGTGCTTCTTTTAATAGCGGTGTTTCTTGCAAATTGATTGACGGACACCGAGGCATGATAACAGCCCAACAAGTAGAAGAAAGTATAAATCCTCCAGATTTTTATCACAGTCCCTTAACCACATTGGTTTGTTTAGAAAATACAACGAATAAAGGTGGCGGTGCCTGCTATAACTTTTCAGAAATTGAAAAAATTAAACAAGTATGTGATAAGCACAATTTAGGTTTTCATTTGGATGGAGCGCGAATTTGGAATGCTTTAATAACTAAAAATGAAGATCCTCAAGCTTATGGAAGAGTGTTTGATACTATTTCTGTCTGCCTAAGTAAAGGCTTAGGAACGCCTATAGGAAGTGTGCTACTCGGTAATAAAGAGATAATGAAAAAAGCAATGCGTGTCCGCAAGGTTTTAGGAGGAGGAATGAGGCAAATTGGATTTATGGCAGCCGCTGGGATATACGCTTTAGACAATCATTTGGAACGCTTAGGGGAAGATCATAAGAAGGCTTCAGAAATAGCGGAAGTCCTGTCAAAACAATCATTTGTAAAGAATGTGGAGCCTACTGAAACAAATATTGTTATCTTTTATCTTTCTGAAGCGATTTCAGAAGAAAAATTTATGGCCGATTTGCTTCAGAAGAATATAAAAATAAGTGCGATGGGGCAGGGGAAACTTAGAATCGTTACTCATTTAGATTATACCGACCAAATGCACTCAAGGTTTTTAGAAACGATAAATAATTATTCATAATAAAATTCAACTTATGCTAAATATTTCAGCATCATATACCGACTTATATCAACTGACAATGGCTCAGGTTTATTTCAAAACCAAACCAGATAGTACAGCTGTGTTTGATTATTATTTTAGAAGCAACCCTTTTAAAGGTGGATACACGATTTTTGCGGGACTTCAAAATATCCTTGAAATCCTTGAAAATTTACGTTTTACGGATGCCGATATTGAATATTTAAAGACACACGATTTCGAAGATGATTTTCTCGAGTATTTAAAAAACTATAAATTTCAAGGAAACATAAATTCAATTAGTGAAGGTGATATAGTTTTTCCTACGAGTCCGATTTTACAAGTTGAAGGTAATATTATAGAGATTCAGATTATTGAAACTGTATTGCTTAACATTTTAAACTTCCAAACGTTAATAGCAACGAAGGCAAGTAGAATTCGCTACAGTGCCGGTGATAGGGTATTACTTGATATGGGCTTACGTCGTGCGCACGCTACGGGAGGATATTTTGCAACAAGAGCTGCAGCAATTGGTGGTTTTAATAGTACTAGTAATGTAAAAGCGGCTGAGGATTTCAATATTCCAGCTTCAGGGACTATGGCACATTCTTTTATTCAAAGTTATGGAGATGAACTTCAGGCATTTCGAGATTTCGGAAAAATACGATCTAAAAACTGTGTGCTTTTAGTGGATACTTATAATACATTAAGAAGTGGAATTCCAAACGCTATAACCGTAGCGAAAGAAATGGAAGAGAGAGGAGATAGGTTGATGGGAGTGCGATTAGATAGTGGGGATTTAGCCTATTTAGCTAAAAAGGCACGTAAGCAACTTGATGAAGCAGGACTGGAGTATGTAAAGATAGTAGCTTCTAATCAACTAGATGAATATGTAATTAAAAGTTTGAATGAGCAAGATGCCCCTATCGATATATTTGGAGTGGGAACTAATCTGGTTACTGGTAAACCAGATGCATCATTAGGTGGTGTATATAAACTTTCAGAGTTTAATGGTGATCCAAGAATAAAAGTTTCAGAAAACATCATTAAAGTATCCTTGCCTTGTAAAAAACAAGTGTATAGAATGATTGATGATAATGAAATGTTTTTAGGAGCAGATGCTATTGGAATTGCTTCAGAAGATAAAATTAAAAGAATGTACCACCCATTTGATTTTAATAAGGAAATGGATTTGCAAGATTTTAAACACGAGGCTTTATTAAAACCTGTAATGGTAAATGGGGAAAGTACAATAGGCAAAAAAACAATAAACGAAATAGCTGCATTTACTAAGGAACGTCTAAAGTTATTACCAGCCGAATACAAACGTTTTGAAAACCCACATATATATAAGGTGGGTTTAAGTGAAGCGCTAAAATCGCAACGTGATAAGTTAATTGCAGCACATAAGTCTTAAATTATGAAAACACTAATAGTTATTGATGTTCAAAATGATTTTATACCTGGAGGCTCATTGTCAGTTCCCGATGGAGATAAGATCGTTTCAATTATCAACGGCATACAGGATAAATTTGATTTAGTAGTCGCATCACAAGATTGGCATCCACAGAATCATATTAGTTTTGCTTCAAATCACAAAGGTAAAAAGACTTTCGAAGAGATTGAAGTTTTTGGTAAAAAGCAAACCTTATGGCCAGACCACTGTGTTCAAGGCGCCGTAGGTGCAGAGTTTCATCCAGATCTTAGAACTGATAGTTGGGAAACCATTTTTAGAAAAGGTACCGACCCGAATATCGATAGTTACAGTGCATTCTACGATAATGGTCATTTAAAATCAACTGGACTCACAGGGTATTTAAAAGAAAAAGGAGCTACCCAATTGTTTTTCTGCGGCTTAGCTGCCGATATTTGTGTGTATTATTCTGTGAAAGATGCTATGGAAGAAGGGTTTGAGTGCTTTTTTATTGAAGACGCATCACAACCATTAGATGCCGCTACTTTTAAAATTCAAAAGAAAGAATTAGTGAAATTAGGAGTAAAAATGATTAGCGCTAAAGAAACTTAAATAAAAAATTAAACTTAAACTTAAAAGATTGATTAATTAAAATTATTGAAAATGTCAGAACAATTTGAAATGGTGCCAGGAAACTCACTTATTACGAAAACTCCAGAAGAGGGGAGACAACTTGCAGTAAAAATGGCAAGATTGGTAATTAAAGCCACCCAACCTGATTCAGCAATTCGAGAAAAATTACGTCCAATCTATTCTGAAGATGCGGCTATGTTAATTTCTGTAGGGCAAGTTGTCGCTACTGAATTTGCTACAATCGCCGCAGCGAATAATTACTGGAGGTGATACTTAGAATTGGATAAAAACAAAATAATTTCACTTCACTAAAGCAAAATACACGAAATCACGGATATTAATATTTAAATATCCGTGATTTCATGATTAAATCTTATTCTAAAAAGAAAGTTATTCTACTTCCTTAACCTCTGCTCCAGGAGCATTTTTTCGAACAGATTCTATTCCGTTTTTTGCACCACTTTCAGAGGAATACATTTGGCTAGAGCCTATAATCTGACCGTTAGTCGCTTTAATATTCCAGTGGATTTTTCCGTTTTTAGCCGTCTTCATTTCAAAACTGTCTTCGTTTTGACAATTTTTTTGAATAGACTCAATTCCATTCATAGCAGATGCTTTAGAAGCATACATTTGGCTTGAAAGTATAACTTGTCCGTTACCAGCTTTTAAAACAAAGTGATATTTATCACCGCTTTTTTTAAGTTCAAACATAATTAGGTGTTTAAGGTTTAAAGTTTAAGCTTTCAATATCGGGAAAATTGGAATATTTTAAAAGTTACATTGCTATTTTATAAAAAGTTTAGCAAATTATTTATTTAAACATATCCATTCCAGGAATATTTGGCATTCCATCCTTAGCAACTGCAGCAATTTCTGATTCGTGAACGTTTGTTGCTTTTTCAATCGCCTTATTAAGCGTTAGTATTAGATAGTCTTCTAATTGCTCTTTGTCTTCTAACAAACTGTCATCTACTTCAATAGATTTTATTTTTCTATTAGCCGTAAGCGTGATTTTTAAAAGTCCGTCGTTACTTTTTTCATCAATTAGTACTGTGTCTAATCTTTTTTTAGTTTCTTCAACTTTAGCCTGGGTTTCTTTTAATTTACCCATCATTCCCATTAAATCTCCAAACATAATTAGTGTATTTTAGTTTCCCGCAAATTTACTACATTGTAAGTTTATTCAACAACCTTCAATTATGAAAAATTCTATTATTGTTTCATTCGCTTGTCTTACTTTTGCTGTTGCTTGTAAAAACCAAGAAACTTCAGAGAAAAATATGAAAATCACTGCCCCGAAAGCCGAAAAAGTAGTCAAGGAATTAACAGCTCACGGCGATACTCGCATAGATAACTACTATTGGTTAAACAATCCAGAAGACGAAAAAGTTATTGACTATCTTAATAAAGAAAACGAGTATTACGATGCAATGACGGCACATACCAAAAAGTTCAAAGAAGATCTTTTTGAAGAAATGAAAGCGCGTATTAAGGAAGACGACGAGTCTGTTCCATATAAATTGAATGGATATTACTATATAACCAGATACGAAACAGGTAAGGATTATCCAATTTACACCCGTAAAAAAGGTTCGTTGGATGCCGAGGAAGAAATTCTTTTTGATGTAAATGAAATGGCAAAGGGCTATTCTTATTACAACCTTTCAGGAATAAATGTTTCAGAAGACAATAAACTTGTGTCTTTTGGAGTGGATACCTTAAGTAGAAGAAAATACGACATCTTTATAAAAAACCTTGAAACTGGTGAAATTCTTACCGAGCGTATTCCTCTTACAACTGGAGGTGCTACTTGGGGAAGTGATAATAAAACACTTTTTTATACTAGAAAAGACGAAAACACACTTCGTGCCGATAGAATCTACCGCCATACTTTAGGTGATGACCCTATTAAAGATGAACTTGTTTACACCGAAGAAGATGAAACTTTTGGAACCTACGTGTATAAAACTAAATCTAGAAAGTACATTGTAATTGGTTCTTATAGCACATTAACTTCAGAGTACAGAATTTTAGAAGCAGATAAGCCTCTAGGAGAATTTAAAGTTTTTCAACCTAGAGAAAGAGGCTTAGAGTACAATATTTCCCATTATGGAAATAATTGGTATGTGCTTACAAATAAAGATAAAGCGCTTAACTTTAAATTGATGATGACTTCGGAAAACAAAACTACCAAAGAGAACTGGGTAGATATGATTTCCCATCGTGATGATGTGTTACTTGAGGATATCGATATTTTTAAAGATTTCTTGGTAATAAGTGAGCGTAGTGATGGATTGACAAAAATTAGAATTAAAAAATGGAAAGATGAAGTAGATTATTACCTTCCATTTGGCAGTGAAACTTACACTGCCTTTACGACTCAAAACCCCGAATTCGATACCAAGATTCTACGTTACGGATACAATTCTTTAAACACTCCAGCTTCCATAATAGATTTCAATATGGAAACTAAAGAAAAAACTGTTTTAAAAGAAACTGAAGTTTTAGGAGGGAAGTTTGATAAAGATAATTATCATACTGAACGACTATGGGCAACTGCTGCAGATGGAGCCAAAATACCGATGTCTGTTATTTACAGAAAAGGTATAAAAAAAGATGGTAAAAACCCATTGCTTATTTATGGCTATGGCTCTTATGGGGCAACCATTGACCCGTACTTTTCAACAGTGCGTTTAAGTCTTTTAGATAGAGGTTTTATATATGTAATCGCTCATGTTCGCGGTGGCGAATATATGGGAAGACAATGGTATGAAGATGGAAAGTTGCTAAAGAAGAAAAATACATTTACAGATTTTATTGATGCATCTAAGTATCTAATTGAAGAAGGATATACTTCAAAAGAACATTTATATGCTTCAGGAGGTTCTGCAGGAGGATTATTGATGGGAGCTATCGTTAATATGGCCCCAGATTTATACAATGGGGTTATAGCCTCGGTACCTTTTGTTGATGTTGTAACCACGATGTTAGACGACTCAATTCCACTGACGACAGGGGAGTATGATGAATGGGGGAATCCTAATATTGAGGAGTATTACAATTACATAAAAAGTTATTCTCCTTACGATAATGTTGAAGCTAAAAATTATCCAAATATGCTTGTTACAACTGGATTACACGATAGCCAAGTTCAGTATTACGAACCAGCAAAGTGGGTTGCTAAGCTTAGGGATATGAAAACAGACAACAATATCTTATTGATGCAAACTAATATGGATGCCGGTCATGGTGGGGCTTCGGGAAGGTTTGAAGCTTTAAAAGAAGTGGCTATGGACTATGCGTTTTTACTAGATTTAGAAGGAATTAAGGAGTAGTAAAATTATTTCCTTAACTTTGCAGAGTTTTTAAAACTTGGTTTTTTAGAGCTGAGTTGTTTTATAACGAACATCCTTTTTATGAAAGAAGAAATAAAAGCTTACGATAATGTGTTAGATTTAATAGGTAACACACCATTAATAAAGCTTAAAAAAATCACCCATAATATGAAGGGTAATTATTTCGCGAAAGTTGAAGCGTTCAATCCAGGACATTCTAGCAAAGATAGAATAGCACTACATATAATAGAGGAAGCAGAAAGGCAAGGAATACTTAAACCAGGTGACACTATTATTGAAACTACTAGTGGTAACACAGGGTTTAGCTTGGCAATGGTGAGCATCATTAAGGGATACAAGTGTATCTTGGCTGTTAGTTCAAAGTCATCTGCCGATAAAATTGATATGCTTAAAACAATGGGTGCCAAGGTTTATGTTTGCCCAGCAAATGTAAGTGCAGACGACCCGCGATCATATTACGAAGTTGCCAAAAGATTACATAACGAAACTGAAGGTTCTGTGTATATCAATCAATATTTTAATGAGTTAAATATTGAAGCACATTACAAAACTACTGGCCCAGAAATCTGGGAGCAGACTGCAGGAAAAATCACTCATTTGGTTGCTTGTAGTGGTACCGGTGGAACAATTTCGGGAACAGCAAAGTTTTTAAAAGAACAAAACCCAGAAATTAAAGTTATAGGTATTGATGCTTATGGCTCAGTGTTACAGAAATACCACGAAACTAGAGAATTTGATTCGAATGAAATTTATCCATATCGTATTGAGGGATTAGGTAAAAACTTAATTCCTACAGCTACAGATTTTGATAAAATTGATAAATTTGAAAAAGTAACCGATGAAAGCAGTGCACATACAGCGCGTGAATTAGCTAAAACTGAAGGCCTATTTGTTGGATATACAAGTGGAGCAGCAATGCAAGGCTTAAAACAATTAGACGAAGAAGGTGAATTTAATGAGGATAGTAATATTGTAGTTATCTTCCCTGATCACGGTTCAAGATATATGAGTAAAATTTATAACGACGACTGGATGAATCAGCAAGGGTTCTTTGATACAGAGTCTGAGTTAATTGAACAAATAGAATACGTAAAATAATACGTGAAATTAAAATTAATCTCCCCTAATTTCTATAAATAAACCTTTAAATGTCCCAAATGCGATTCGTATTTGGGATTTTTTATATCCTTTATTCTCAATACTGAAAATCTCCGGTCCAAATCTTAGAATCTTATTATAATTTAATTAATTTTGTCCCGCATTTTAACAGAAATTTTGATGAGAGATCTATTCGATAAAATCTATAAAGATAAAGGTCCGTTGGGAAAATGGGCTGATCAAGCAGAAGGCTATTTCGTATTCCCAAAATTAGAAGGTCCAATCTCTAATAGAATGAAATTTAAAGGCAAAGATGTAATCACTTGGAGTATTAATGATTACTTAGGTCTTGCCAACCATCCAGAAGTGAGAAAAGTAGATGCTGAAGCAGCTGCTAAATGGGGTTCTGCATACCCAATGGGAGCAAGGATGATGAGTGGTCATACCGATCTTCACGAACAACTACAAAGAGAACTTGCTGAGTTTGTAAATAAAGAAGCTGCGTACTTATTAAACTTTGGTTACCAAGGTATGGTTTCTACCATTGACGCATTAGTGTCTAAGGACGACGTAATTGTTTACGACGTGGATGCTCACGCTTGTATTATTGACGGAGTTCGTCTTCATTTAGGACAGCGTTTTACTTACAAGCACAACGATATGGAAAGTATCGAAAAGAATTTACAACGTGCTACAAAGGTTGCTGAAAAAACTGGAGGAGGGATTCTTCTTATATCTGAAGGTGTATTCGGTATGCGTGGTGAGCAAGGTAAATTAAAAGAAATTATCGCGCTTAAAGAAAAATATAACTTCCGCTTTTTCGTAGACGATGCTCACGGTTTTGGAACTTTAGGTAAAACTGGAGCTGGAGCAGGTGAGGAGCAAGGAGTTCAGGATGGTATAGATGTTTACTTTGCAACTTTTGCAAAATCTATGGCTAGTACTGGTGCTTTTATTGCAGGTGATCAAGAAATAATCAATTACTTAAAGTATAACCTTCGTTCGCAGATGTTTGCTAAATCATTGCAAATGGTTCTTGTAGAAGGAGCTTTAAAGCGTTTAGATATGCTACGTTCTATGCCGGAGCTAAAACAAAAGCTATGGGAGAATGTAAACGCATTACAAGGTGGTCTTCGTGAAAGAGGATTTGATCTTGGAACAACGCAAAGCTGTGTAACTCCAGTATATTTAAAAGGAAGTATTCCAGAAGCGATGGCTTTAGTAAAAGACTTACGCGAAAATTACGGAATTTTCTGTTCTATTGTTGTTTATCCTGTAATTCCAAAAGGATTAATTCTTTTAAGAATGATTCCTACGGCTTCACATACAATGGAAGATATTAATGAAACTTTAGAAGCTTTCTCTTCAATTCGCGAGCGTTTGGAGAATGGAACTTACAAAAGACTTTCTGCTGCTGTAGCTGAAGCTATGGGTGAGAAATAATAAGTGTTATTTTAGTTATATATTTATGAATAATCCACTCCTAGGGGTGGATTTTCTGTTTTACACCAGTACCTTTATCTTTTAAATATTTTTACTGATGAATCCAACGATCCCGAAATCTGCATTTGAGTTTCTTTTGAAGCTAAAAGAAAATAACAACCGCGAATGGATGCAGGAAAATAAAAAAGAATATTTAGCGAATGAAAAGCTATTAAAAGAATTTTATTCTGCAGTAGAGAATAACTTGAATGTAACCGACGAGATTGCAAGAGTAAAAGTGTTCAGAATAAATCGCGACGTTCGGTTTAGTAATAACAAAACCCCTTATAATGTTCATCGCAGTGTTAGCTTTAGTAGAGCAGGAGCTCATAGAAGAGGTGGCTACTATTTAAGGCTAGAACCAGGTAATAATTATATGGCTGGAGGATTCTTTTCTCCAGAAAAAGAAGATTTATTTAGAATTAGAAAGGAATTTGAATTAGATTCTCAGGAAATTCGTGAAATACTAACCAGAAAAGAATTTAAAAAGACATTTGGTGGTTTCAATCAAGAAAATGCAGTTAAAACAGCTCCAAAAGGTTTTAATAAAGATGATGAAAATATAGATTTAATCAGGCTTAAAAGCTTTTTCGTTACACATAAATTTACTGATGAAGAAGTTTTTGCTAAGGACTTTAAAGATAAACTCCTTAACCACTATTTACTACTTCGTCCATTCTTTGATTATATGAGTGATGTTTTAACCACAGATTTAAATGGTGAATCAATAATATAGTTAGCAGCATTTTGTTGATAACATAACTTCTTATTTCTCAGTTTTTTTTATCCTACCACCTTCCCTTTTTACTGATTTAATTACTTTTTGTAAGTACCTGAATGCTATAATCTTCAATTGTAACATATTTATTGAAGTGAACTTTGAAAATCTCCTACGTGTTACTACGTATTTTCTACTTGTAGGATTCCATTTTTCATAATATTGGTCGTTATTGTTAATGATTTACTTTATTTTTATAGGAATATCCCTTCAGATTTATAAAATATTCAAAAAAATAACATTTATTTAGTCGCTTTTTTCATCGATTGATTAGATAACCCAAAAGTCAAATTATTATGAGTGTAACATTTAGAATTTCTGTATTAGCATTTATTATTATGACTTTTACATGTTGTAAACAAGAACAAAAAACAAATCAACCAGTTGCTCATTTAGAAGCTGAAGAACCTTCAGTAGAGTTGGTAGGTGATGTAATGAGTAAAGCAAAACAAGATATCTTAACACCAGATGTAATAATAAATTCTCTTATGGATGGTAATGAAAGGTTTGTGAACAATGAACTTACCGCTAGAGACTACTCTAAACAAGTTAAAAACAGTGCCGGAGGTCAGTATCCAGAAGCTGTGATTCTATCGTGTTTGGATAGTAGAATTCCAGTAGAAGAAATATTTGATAGAGGTATAGGCGATCTTTTTGTGGCTCGTGTAGCTGGGAATTTTGTTAATGAAGATATGTTGGGTAGTTTGGAGTTTGCGTGTAAAGTATCAGGTTCAAAATTAATTGTTGTGTTAGGTCATAATCATTGTGGTGCTATTCGAGCGGCTGTAGATAATGTAAAACTTGGAAACATAACATCTATGTTAGAGAAAATTCAACCAGCTGTAGATAATGTGGATTACGATGGTGATAAGACCTCTGCTAATGCCGAGTATGTTGCTAAAGTCTGCGAAAGTAATATCAATAATACTATCGATAACATTAAAAAAAACAGCTCAATTCTAAAAGAAATGGAAGACGCTGGCGAAATTAAAATTATTGGCGCTATTTATAACATTGAAAATGGGAAAGTAGATTGGTTAGATTAGTTCTTATATTTACTGCCCTTACTGTCATCCTTGGTTACATTATTAACACCACCTTAACCCAAAATTCAAGTTTCTGTAGGTACTTTTACACTTGTTACGGCTAACTATCTGTTGGCGTATTATTCTACATTTAAAATCTAAATATATAATGACATTAGCAACAAAAGCTTTCGGTGTAAAGGAAGAAAATAAACCATTAGAACCTCTTGAAATACAGCGTAGGCCAGTAGGTGATAGCGATGTTAAGATAGATATTACTTACTGTGGGGTTTGCCATAGTGATATACATACGGCTAGAAATGAATGGGGTGGATCAAAATATCCAGTAGTTCCAGGTCACGAAATAATAGGTCGCGTTTCTGCTGTAGGGAAAAACGTAAAGAAATTTAAAGTTGGAGATTTGGTAGGTGTTGGATGTATGGTAGATTCTTGCCAAGAATGCAATCAATGTAAAAATGATTTAGAACAATTCTGCGAAAAGGGGGCTACATATACATACAATAGTGAGGATAAACATATTCAAGGTCAAAGAACTTTTGGAGGTTATTCTAATGAGATAGTTGTGGACAAGGAATTTGTTTTAAATATTCCTGAAAATATAGATCCTGCTGCTGCTGCACCACTTTTATGTGCTGGAATCACTACATGGTCGCCTTTAAAGCACTGGAATGTTAAAAAAGGGGATAAGGTAGGAGTAATTGGTTTGGGTGGCTTAGGTCACATGGGTGTTAAGTTTGCTAATGCATTAGGTGCTCATGTGGTGATGATAACTACTTCGCCATCTAAAATTGAAGACGCAAAGAAACTTGGTGCTCACGAGGTGCTAATTAGTAAAGATGCTGAAGCAATGAAAGCGCAAAAACAATCATTTGACTTTATTCTTAACACTATTCCTGTTGGACATAAAATGGATCCGTATATTTCCTTGTTAAAGAATGACGCTACAATGGTTTTGGTTGGTGCAATTGAGCCCTTAGAACCTTTCCATGGAGGAGCGCTTATTAGAGGAAGAAAACGAATTTCAGGATCATTGATTGGTGGAATTAAAGAAACCCAAGAAATGCTCGATTTTTGTGGAGAGCATAATATTGTTTCAGATATTGAAATGATTGATATAAAAGATATAAATGATGCTTATGATCGTGTTGTTAAGGCAGATGTAAAATATCGTTTTGTAATCGATATGGCTTCATTAAAAGCATAAACTTTACATTGAAGTATTGCTTTAAGTAAAAAACCCTAACTTATTAAAGTTAGGGTTTTTATAAATTTAAAACTTAGTTGTATTATTCTTTAAAATTTATCATCCAACTAATTCCATATTTATCTGTACATCTTCCATAGTGAGCGCCCCAAGAGGTTTCTTGGAACGAAGTATGTACTCTTCCTCCTTTAGATAATTGATCGAATGCCGATTCTGCCGATTCTGCTGAATCCATATCAACTCCAAGATGTATATTAGTACCATCGGTGAGTGGAGTGTCTGGAGCTGCATCGTATCCTAGAATCGTAAAATTTTTCCCACGAAGTTCTGCGTGTTGCCACTTAGAACGATAATTTCCTGGAATGTCGATTTCTTTATCTTCATAGGTTTCAGTATTCTTAATTTCGCCACCAAAAATATCTTTATAGAAATTAAATGCTTCTTGGCAACTGCCTCTAAAGGCTAAGTAGGCTTCAATTCTCATAGCTTTATTTTTTTTAAATTATTAGTAAAAACTTTTTTCCTGAATTATTTTTTAAATAACCTGGATAATAGCGATAATACTAATAGCACTAGAAAAATATAGAAAATGATTTGAGCAATATCAGTTGCTCCTTCAGCAATTCCACCGAAACCAAAGATCGCAGCTATAATTGCAATAACTAGAAAAATAATAATCCATCGTAACATAAGTTGTAGTTTTTGAGTTAGTATTGCTCTAATTTATAATAGATTATCAATTATTAAAACTTTTTAATTGTAGTTTAACAAGAAATGTTAATGGTAGTTTGACAATTTATCAAAATAACAGCTAATATATTTTTAGTTTAAAACATTCAACCATGTTAATACTGAACTGTCCTGAATAATAATTTTCGGAAAATTCTTTCTTCATTTTTAATTTGGATTAGTATTTATTCTTAAATGATTTTTTAACATTTAAAGATGAAATCGATTTCTTTAAATTCTACTTTTTAAAAATCATATCTTTGGATATTTCACAATAATAAATTGGCATGAAAATTCTCCACACTTCCGATTGGCATATCGGAAAACAACTACTTAAATTTGATTTAACTGCAGATTTAGACCTGTTTTTTGAATGGTTAATAAATTATATAAAATCTGAAGATATAGATGTGCTGTTGGTTTCAGGTGATGTTTTCGACCAAGCTAATCCTTCACAAGCAGCATTTAAACAGTATTATGATTTACTAAAGAAGTTAATCAACCTAGATTGTAAAATAATTATTACAGGAGGTAATCACGATTCCTCAGCAGTTTTAAACGCTCCAGCCGAATTACTAAAGGCATTCGATATTACAGTTGTTGGCGGTGCTACAGAAAGAGTAGAGGACATGTTTGTAACCGTAGAAAAGAACAACGAAAAAGTTGTAGTAGCTGCCATACCGTTTTTAAAAGATAGAGATATTCGAAAGTCGGCTGCAGGGGAAAGCTATGCCACTAAAATCGAACAGATAAAATCTGGACTAAGAGTTTATTTTTCCAACGTCAATTATTTTTACCAACAAAACTATTCTGATGAATTGTTTATTGTAATGGGCCATTTATATGTACAAGGAAGTGAACTTTCGGAAAGTGAACGCGATATTCAAATAGGGAATCAAGCAGGTGTAGAGGCAAATATGTTTGGAGAAATACCCGATTATGTCGCATTAGGACATATTCATAAGCCGCAGGTAATTTCTCGCGAACAAAACATTTATTATTGTGGTTCTCCCGTACCGCTAAGTTTTTCTGAAAAGGAAGATCGCAAGCAGATTAACGTGATTACTGTAGTCAATAATGAGATAGAAAACGTTGAAATTGTTCCTATTCCGAAACACAGAAACCTTGTAACTTTTGAAGGTAGTTTGCAGGAGGTGGAAGAAAAACTAAAATCATACTCTGAAGAAACCACCTTAACTTCATTAGCCGAAATTATCGTAAACGAAGAGGTTGAAAGTTTAGAAAGGCGTCAAGCTTTTGAGGCACTTATCAATTCTCAGTTTAATTCGAATATAGAAGTTGTAAAATCCCGTTTAAATTTCAGAAACAAAATTAGAGGTGCTAGTGATGCCTTTGAAGTAGGAACAGACGTGGCTGATGTAACGCCAATGCAGATGTTTGAAAAGAAACTTGAATTACAAAGTGGTTTGGAAAACACGGAAGAATTAAGGAATGCTTTCCGTGAAATTTTAGAAGAATTGAATCTATAGGCTATGAAAATTCTAAAAATACGATTTGAAAATATACATTCCCTCAAAGGGGAGCACGAAATTAACTTTGGGGAGGGGATATTAGCAGACGCTGGACTTTTTGCTATTACCGGACCTACAGGGTCTGGAAAATCAACATTATTAGATGTAATAACTTTGGCCCTTTATAATCGAATTGCTCGTGTTGATAAAAATGTGAGTAATTCAATTTTGGAAGACGATGGGGGGATTATGACTCGAAATATGAAGAGTTGCTATGCAGAAGTTGAATATCGAGTAAATGGGAAGGAATATCGCAGCCATTGGTCTATAGAACGCAATAGAAACAATAATTTAAATGCCCGAAAACAGGAATTGGTAGAGGTTGCTACTGGACATATTCTAGAATCTGGCACTAAAACCCCTGAAAAAAACAATGTTATTATAGGTTTAAGCTACGAGCAGTTTGTTAAAGCTATGGTATTATCGCAAGGGGAGTTTAGTAAATTGCTTCAAGCGCCGCGCAATGAGCGAAACAAGTTGTTGGAAGATATAACTGGAGCTAAATCCTATCGTGAAATTGGAAAAGCTGTTTATTTCCGGTATAAGTCAGTTGAAAAAAAGATTGAACTTAAAAAAGCTGGCCTTGAAGGAATTGAATTATTAAGTCTCGAAGTTATTGCAGAGAAGAAAAATGAATTAAAAACATTAATTAAAACTAAACCCGCAATTGAGAAGGCTTACCAAGATGCAGCCGAAAAAATAAAAACTAGGCAAGAACTTCAAAATACACAAAAAGAACAAAAACAACTTGAAGTCGATAAAGCCGAACTTAAAAAGGATGTTGAAATTTTTAAGCCTTTTAAAGTTGAATTAGAGAATCACGAGAAACTATCTAAATACGCAGTTAATTTAAGAGAGTTTGATTTAATCGTTAAAGAAGAAAATCAGCTTAAAGAATATACAAAAGGACTACGGGAATCTAAGGAAGAAGCCGAGTCGTTACAGAAAACTTATTTGCATAAAGTATCAGAATTGATTTTTGAAGCGGTTGATGTAGAAAATGCTAATAGTAAACTGGAAGCATTCCGAGGAAAAATTGCTGCCTTACAAAATGAAGAAGAAAAGAAAAATGGAGAAGCCAATCTCTATAAAAGTCAGCTGAATAACTACGTTCGTAATATAAAACAATTAGGCTTTTCACTTTCGAATGCAGATAATCCTGAGCAGTTTAAGTCACAGTTTACTGCTTTTGAGAAATCTATAAATGAAAGCATTGATAATTCAGGAGTTGGAAGTATAGAAGAGTTAAATAATACCTTAGAATCTGCTCGACAAAATCACGAGAAAGCTGGAGAATTCCTCACTAAAAAAGAACAGTTACTAAAAGTTCAAACTAATATCAAAGGTCAGAATGACAAACTTAAATCGATAAAGGAAAAACTAGAGCATGATAACAATGCTATAACTTCTCAAGAAAAAGATGTAATTGATTTAAAAAAGGATGTTGAAATTTTAGAGAAAAAATTAGAGCAACAGCGCAAACATCAAAGTTTAGAGGAATACCGTCAACAATTGAACCCAGAGGAGCCTTGTCCACTTTGTGGCTCCATACACCACCCATACGCGTCTGAGGAGCCGTACTTTGACGCCAAGGAAGAGCTACTAAAGCAAAAGAAGGATTCACTTAAAACCAAATCTGATTTATTAATTGCTTTAAACGAAAAGAATAAATATCATTTAAAGGAAATCACGAATATTACCAATGATATAGAAGTTCTAAAGAAGGAAGAAGCAACTAATTTGAAAGTGCTTTCAAATCTAGCAGATCGTTTGGACTGGAGTTATAAGGACGACCTTAAAATTCTTAAAAGCAAACGAATGGGATTAGCTAAAACCATTAAGCAAATGGAGGCATCGAAAAATGCTTTTCAGGCAGCTGAAGTTTTAAAGGATATTGGAACGAGTCTTAATCAATGGGAAACTGCTTTAAAACAATATTTAAATCTAAATAAAGAGCGAAGTTCACTCTATAAAGGGCAGGATATCAATAAAGAATCCAATACTTTATCAACTCAACTCACACAAGCTGTTTCCAACATCTTGGCAATTGCTAAACAGCTTCAGGAAAATAATGACAAAATAAAAAACACAACTTCAGAGAAATCTAAGAGGGAAGCAGATTTAAAACAAATACTTGTAAAGGAAGGCTTAGAAAATATCGAAGTATTGCGAAAATCAATTATACAAGAAGATCGAGCTAATAAGATTAGAAAACGAGAAAATGAGCTTAAAGAACGCCACACAAGTATTTCTGTAAAAGAAAATGAGTTGGTAAAAAGGATAAAAGAATTGACTGATAAAGATGATACTAAGCTTTCAATCGAAGCTTTAACTTCCTTGTTTGAAGAGTCTAAAAATCATTGGGATACACTTTCTATTAGTATTGGGAAGTTAACCCAAAGCTTGGAAGACGATGAAAATAACAAGAAGCGTCAACAAAAAGTAATTGACGAATTAAACTTTTTAAAGAAAGATTTGGCTCTTTGGAAATCTATGAACGATTTAATTGGGGATGCAACTGGAAACAAGTTTTCAAACTTTGTTCAGGATCTCACTTTAGAGCAGCTTATAGGTTTTGCCAACAAGCGTCTTTCAGATTTTAGTGATCGTTATTTACTAGATATCCCAACACCTGAAGAAGCAGAAAAAAGTGATACGCTTAAGGTTTTTGATAAGTATATGGGGAACGCTCGTCGTTCTGTTCGCACTTTATCAGGAGGAGAAACATTTTTAGTGAGCTTGGCAATGGCCTTTGCTTTGTCTGATATAGCTGCTAGAAACGTAAAAATTGAATCCTTGTTTATAGACGAAGGTTTTGGAACTTTAGATCCTGAAACCTTAGATCAAGCCATTACGATTCTTGAGAAAATGCAAAATGAAGGCGATAAGTCGGTTGGAGTGATTTCACACGTAAGTGCCTTAAAAGAAAGGATAACAACCCAGATTAAATTGGAGAAGGGGAGTTTGGGGTATTCCATTTTAGAGGTGGTGCAGTAATAGTAACAAACACACTTTTTAAAGAAGGAGCTTAAGAAACAAACAAAGCACAAATGTTTTAAACACCAATAATATGCATTGGAATTGGTAACGACATAGACATAAAGATTGTGCTTTTAATTTATCTATTGCACTCTGCCACCTCTTAATTTTGCTTCAAATATTTCACCAGTTTTATATTTCACAGGAATCCCAGGGGTATCGGCATATAAACGATAGCGTCTAGATTTTAATTTAACTTTACTACCATCAACGGCTTCTACATATTGAATTACAAAACCAATTAAAGCTTTTTTTCTACTATGTGTCGATTCAACAACATCGACAATCTTTCCTGTAACTTCGGCTCCTTTTTTAATAATTACTCTATTTTCGGCAACAACATCTTCATTGCAAATAAGTCGGATTTGTTTTCCATCTCGCTCTTTTTCTTCCGAACTTAAATCTTCTTTTAAGGTAATACTAATAATTTTTCCTGCAGGAACATCAACGGGAGTGTTTGGAATTACTGGTTTTTCAACCTTGCTTTCTTTCTTCTCTGTTTTTTCAGGAATAGTTGATGGTTTTGGTTCACTCTTTTTTTTTGGCGGATTTGATGGTTTACGATTCGTTGGTTGGCTGATATCTTTTTTTATTTCTTCTTTAGCTTCAGGAATTACTTCTGTATTTTTAATAATACGCTTGTACATATCATTTGGTGTTTCTTCAAATTCGCTAGAAGCTTGGTTTAATACCACTTCTTGAGGGCTTTCCTCAGGTTCTGTCCAGGTTACTTCAGACGCCTCAGGAGTTTCTTCTGCAATTATTTCCTTATCTGTTCCACCACCCCAAATCAATAAAATTGCACAAAATAAAACAGAGACTCCCAGTAATAATAATGACTTGTTTACTTTGGTTGCCTTTGGCACCTTAAACCTTCCTGAGATAGATTTTGCACGAGCTAAAATATTATTTACAGATATTATTTCACTTCCTTTTTGAGGTTCAGTAAAAACCTGAGATGCTTGTAGCACTTCGGTAAGTGTAGATTGATCTAAAAGAGAGGAACCAAGATTTTTTTCAATGGCAATTTTCATTTCCAATGCCGATTTGTATCTCTTATTAGGATTGCGTTGAAGGGCTTTAAAAATGATCTTTTCAAAGGAGACAGGGACTGTAGGATTATATTGTATTATGGATTCAGCTTGTTTTTCTAACTTATCTTTCATCAATCGATAATCGGTGTCACTTTGGAACGGTGTACTACCGCTTAACATTTCGTATAAAATATTACCAACAGCATAAACGTCAATACGTTCATCTCCCTCGTGGCCTTGAATTTGTTCTGGAGCCATATACTCTAAGGTTCCTACAGACTTACCGTGACTGGTAATTCGTTGGGCATTACGGATTCTGGCAATTCCAAAATCCATGATTTTAACTTCTCCATCTTCATTAATCATCACATTAGCAGGTTTTATATCTCGGTGAATAATTCCCTTGCGATGTGCGTGTTCTAAACCATCAAGAATTTGCACCGCAATACTAGCTGCGAGTTGATGTGTGATTTTTTGATGAATTTTTAACCAATCTTCCAGGGTCTTTCCCTCAACATATTCCATAATCATCCAATAGGTATCTTCCTTTGGAATAAATGAATAGAGGTGAGTAATATTAGGGTGATTTAGTTTTGCTAACGCTAGTGCTTCGGCTTGAAATCGTTCACCTAAACTTTCGTCCTCTGAACCCCCATCGCGATGAAGCTGCTTAATGGCAACTAATCTTTGAATCATAGTATCTCTTGCGAGATAAACAACACCCATTCCGCCTTCACCAAGCTTTTGAATAACCTCATATTGACTACCTAGTATGCTCATAAAATTACATTTTGTTCTTTAGTTTTTGAAGGATTGGTTCGATTTATAGAAGTGATCTCTATGAGCAATGCGGAAAAATTATCTGATACATTTCTAGTTATGGCAGTACAACTTAAACACTCCAAAACAAACTCTGCTTGGCTCATTGAAAGCAAATCTTTTATGTCACCATCACTAAATACATCTGTTACTCCATCAGAGCACATAAAAATCCGGTCACCTTCCAATACTTTCCAGCCATTGGATGAAATTTGAGGTTGTATATTTGTTGTAGTTCCTAAGGCCTGCAATAGCACATTTTTCATTGGATGATTATCCCGTTCTTGCAATGTAATATCACCATCTTCAAACATCTGGTTAACTAGTGTATGGTCTTTACTTAATTGTGTTAAGCTTCCATTACGTAAAAGATAAATACGACTATCACCAATATGGCCGATATAACAAACATTACGCTGTATTATCACTGAAGTTGCAGTAGTACCCATTCCTTGTTGTTCTGGATTCCCTTCGCCAGTTTCAACTATTTCTTTATGTGCATTTTTAAATGCTTTTTGCAACAATTTTTCTGGAGTATATTTTTCCCAATATTTTAAACAATATTCGAGCAATATATCACACGCCATCTTGCTAGCAACTTCACCTGCATTATGTCCGCCCATACCATCTGCTACTACAGCAATTAGATTTTTTTGGTTGTTTTCGGGATAAGAATATGCAATGGAGTCTTCGTTGTGGTCACGTACAGGACCAGTTTCTGAAACAGTATAGACATTGCAAAAACTTCCACTATTTCTAATGTTTTTTACAGTGGAATTAGCAACCTTATTTTTATTATTTGAAAAGAAAAACCTCATAATTATTTTTGTTAATTGCCAGTTACTTGCTATCACCATATTAAAATAGAATTAGTGGAAAGGTGAAAGTAAGTACCTAATGTTTGTCGTTTTAAAGAAGTTATTTAATAACCTGCTGACGGCCCATTAATTCCATTACATACTTAATCGGAACTGAAAAACTAATAGCATTTCCTCTTCCATCTGTCGTTCCGGCGCTATATACACCTACTACACGTCCTTTATCATCAAACATAGGTCCACCGCTATTTCCTCCTCCTGTAGAGTTGATAGTAAGCTGGTAATAGTCACCTAAGGAAGACCGATAATCATCAATTTTTTCATTTCTTTCACTTCCACGAACCATTCTTCCTACATTTCCTGTACTAATAGTGGGAACTGGTACCGTTGAAATATTTGGATTGGAATTAAAATAATCTTGTGAGCGCTTAAGCACTAATTGGTTAGGTGCAAGCCCTGGATATCCCATAACAATGGCAGGATCACCGGGTTGAATTTCATTATAATTATCATAAAGTTCTACTTTAGGTAAAGATTCAGGTAAATCAATTTTAATCATAGCGATGTCGTGAGTAGAGGAAATTCGGACAATCTGTGCTGGTGTTCTTTGTGAATTATTGGCAAATGTTACATCTAAATAAGTATTTATCCCAGTGTATTTTCTATCATTCCCAGGAACCCAGCTACCTACCATTTCTCTTGTTACTTGTTTCTCCCAAGAAGGTGCGAATTGTCCGTTTTTATCTGTCTCCATTAGTACTCCCGGGAAAGCGTATTCTTGAAATTGAAACCTTGTAAGCCAACTAGTAGCTACGTGTCGATTTGTTGCAATAAACCCGCGTTCGTCTATAACAAAGCCACTGCCCATACCTGAACTCGCAATAATGTCAAGTTCTATGCCTTGAGTATTGCCAAATCCTTTTAAATAGTCACCTTTTGTAACTAATAAAGGCTCGATTTGTCCTTGTTGATTTTGAAAATATGCACCTCTGTGTCCAATAATTTGCTTATCCTTTATAACAGGATAATAAACGTGATACATTTCTTCACTAGATTCAGTATTCGTGAGTTTCCAAGCAAATTCTATATAAACTACTTTTTCATTATTTGCCTTGGCAATTTCGGTAGGAGTGAAGGTGGTTTTTGGTTCTCTAACGTGAACAATTTCCTTAACGCTCTGTTTTTGATATAATAAATATCCTCCAGTTGAAACTAACAATAAAATAGCAGTTAATGTGATTAGAAGGCCGGTCTTATTTTTCTTTTCAGATTCGCGAATCATATGCTGCATAGTATTTTTTCCAACACCATCTTTTTTCGGCTGTTTTTTATCTGAAGTAGCTTTTGGCAAATTAGTAGCAGTATGAACTTTGGTTTCTTTTGCTACGGTTGTGTCTATAACTCGAGTGCTTTTTATATGCAGTTTTGGACGAGGATCAAGGTCGAATTCAAATGATGGGCCTTCTTTTCCAAGCTTTATAATATCCCCAGCAAATAGTTCGGTCTTTTTTGTAATGAGAACTTCATTTACAAACGTCCCATTCTTACTCTGACTATCAGAAATGAAGAAACGTTCAGGGTTTTCACTGTCTTGAGATATATGGCAGTGATTTCGACTAATAGTATCTTCCTTAACAGGATCAAAACTTACATCGTTATCTAATCCTCGTCCTATTTTAACTTCTAGGTTTTTGGAAATAGTGAAGCTTTCTACTTGTCCTTTCTTAGAGCCTGCAATGTGACGTATTAAAAGAAAATTGGCTTGATTATTCATAGTGATTGAATTTATTGGTTAAAAATTGGTTCAAACTGAAAATGGTATTCAACAATTATCCATTACAACCAACTATCGAAAAACTATAAAAAGGTCATCATTTATAAAGTCTAAATTGTTTTGGAAAGTATTTTCACTCCAAAAATTTTAATTTTTGAGAACCAAAAAAGATGTATAAAAATCAAAATGGAAGTTCAATTTCGAAACGAATTTATCCGTTGTAAAATTTGTATGAACAAGTCAGATTAGGTAAATTCAACTTTTAAATAAAATTGAATTTATAAGTAATATTCAAGGTAAATATCTGATAAACAGTAATTTTTAGGCTAAAAGTTTATAAAAAAACAAAATAATTTCAATATATTTGAAATAAGCAAATTGCTTTTTCTCCTTTCCTAGTGCAAAATTCCTCAATAAGTTAGTGCCCATATTATATAAAATTAATTCGCTGTGATGCTACAATTTTGTTTGTAGTACTCACGTGATTAATAATATTAATCCAATAAATGAATAGCCATGAAAATCAACAAAAAGAATATTCCTGTAACAATGGAAGGACCAGGTACTGTAATGAGAACAATAGAAAACTTAGGAGGAATGTCCGTTTGTTTTAACGAGTTACCTAAAGGAACGGATTTTACACCTTTACTTAATGGTTTGGATAATAACAGCTGTCATTGTCCGCATTGGGGTTATGTGTTAAGTGGTAATTTACTCGTAAAATACGACAATGGAAAGGAGGAAATTCTTTCGGAGGGTGATGTTTATTATTTACCAAATGGACATACTGCAATTGTTCAAGAAGATTTAAAGGTAATTGAATTTAGTCCTTCAATAGAATTTGGGGAAGTAATGACCCACGTTGGAAAGAAAATGACTGAATTAAGTTAAGAGGTTTGATGACTTATTTATAAAATACTTGAAGATATCGGTCACATTAAACTTAAGGTATGCTTCAGATTGCTATGTGTCTAATTTCTTTCTATATGGTGTGAAAATAATTGTGTAAATTGTTGAATTTCGAATTTATCCGTTGAATCTCGCAAGATTTAGTTAATTATAAAATTTGCTAAATGGAATGTACACTTTGCAATACGACACTACACAATAAGGTAGATGAATTTTATTTTATTTGTGATTGTTGTGGCGCCTATGTTAAGCATAAAAAGTATTATTTAAATAGTGAAGAAGAGAAGGAGCGTTATAAAGAACACAACAACGATATAGATAATCCTGGTTACCAAAAATTTACTTCGCCAATTACAACTGCTATTTTAGAAAATCAAAGTCCAGAGGAACTTGGTTTGGACTACGGCTGCGGAACAGGCCCTGTAATCTCAAAACAACTTATGGATAATGGGTATCAGGTAATTCTTCATGACCCGTACTTTAATCTTAATGAAGATTTCGTCAATTATAGTTATGACTACATTTTTAGTTGTGAAGTTTTCGAACATTTTTACAATCCTAAGCAAGAAATTGAAATGCTTTTAAAAATATTAAAGCCAGAAGGACGACTTTATATAATGACACATTTGTATACCATAGATATAGACTTCGCTAATTGGTATTACCGAAATGATCCCACACACGTGTTTATATATACTTCTAAAACCATTGAATATATAACCGATAAATACAATTTGGTTACTGAAAAACTAACAGCTAGAGTCATTATAGTTTCAAAAAAATAAATTAAGATTCATATTAATCGGTTGTATTTTCAAACAAAAATTTATCGTGAAATTTATTTCATCACATCTTTTAAAAGCCAAGACTCAACTTCTTGTGATTCTTTATCGGTATGTAACACAGCTATATCCCCTGTAGTTTCAAATATTACAGCTCGCACTTGAGATAATTCCAGCACATTTGCTTCGCGAAGTTTTGCTCGTAAATCTCCCTCTGTTACTCTAGCCTTTGCTAAATTTTTATGAAGTATATTAGAACCATCCATTAGCAGTAAAGGAGTGTTGTCTATAGTATTGGCAAAAAACTCAAATCTCCGAAAATAAGCTGCCGTTAATTGTAATATATAAACTATCAATAGTCCTAAAACTCCTTCAGAAATAGAAATACTAGAAGTAAGAATTGTAGAAGCAATTAAAGAACCAATGGCTACCGTCATTGCAAAATCAAAACTTGACATTTTACTAAAACTCCGCTTTCCAAAAACTCTAGTATAAATGATAACAGCTACATAAACAGCTATGGCACTTATTACAATACTAATAACTTCGGAATTAGATATACTAAACAACTTTTCCATTTTATTTTTTTTAATTATTTAAAGCGATTTCTATAAAGTTAAATTTAATTTACTCCATAAAATGTTATTTTAGTAATAAATTAGTAAGAAGTTAAATAACAACTATAACTCTAGCTATTCTAATAAGCCTTACAAACACATATCAAATTCATGCAATCAAAGTTTTCTTTTTTTAAAATTGAATTATTTAAATGACGCGTCCAAAAATTAAAATCGAGAAAACTACAATTGATAAGTCTATTGAAGTTTTTACATTTCTGCTAATAATAGGGTCAGCAATTTTAATAGGATATTTTTACAATCAACTACCTGAAAAGATTCCTATTCACTTTAATTGGCCTTCAAAAGATGAAAATGGATTTGGAACAAAAAATTTGCTTTGGACGAGTCCAATAATTTGTGGTATAATCACTATCGCAGTATTTAAACTCAATCAATATCCTTGGATTTTTAATTATCCCACTGAAATTAATGATAAAAATGCTAGGTATAACTATAAGCAAGCAACACTAATGCTTCGAATAGTAGGATTATTGATAGCGCTTTTATGTTTTACAGTCACAGTATTGTCTCTATTAGACGGACTTGAAGTAGAAAATAACCTCAACAACTATCTCACACCTTTATTTCCAATATTATTAATTGCAACTCCAATTTTTTTCGCGATTAGGATATTAATTCTCAACAAGAAATAAAAAATTGATTTTATAGGTACTTCTAGGAAAGAATGGTTAAATAGTCAATTCATTCGAATTTCTCATCGAATAACTCGCAAATTATCGTAGGCAGTTTAACAATAAGATTGATTAATTTTTAAAGAGAAGGAGTATATCTTTTATCCCCATCCCTTTCATATTTAAAATCAATCTATTTAGTAGATTTCTAGATGCTTAAAATTTGATTATATATCAAAATGATGTAATTTGAACTAAGAGTAATTTCTAAGGGAAATAGATTACTAAAATCATTTTGATAACAATAAATAAAACTTCTATAAATGAAATATTTACTTTTAATTGGATTGAGTTTATCTTTATTAGCCTGTAATCAGCAAGCAGATAATACAAAAGAATTGGAAGAGCGCATAAACAATTTAGAAAGTAAACTTGCAGACGCTTATAAACCAGGTTTTGGAGATTTTATGGGTTCTATACAAACACATCACGCTAAATTGTGGTTTGCAGGACAAAATGAAAACTGGGATCTCGCCGATTTTGAAATCCACGAATTAGAAGAAGCTATTGAAGACATTCAGAAGTATCAAGCTGGTCGAAAAGAAAGTGAAATGATAGGAATGTTAAATGCACCTTTAGAAAACATTGAAAAAGCTATTGATGAAAAGGATTCAGAAGCTTTTAAAAGAAATTTTATCTCACTTACAAATACGTGTAATAAGTGCCATATAGCAGTGGGATTTGAATTTAATGTTGTAAAACTTCCTGAAACTTCTCCTTTCACTAATCAGGATTTTAGACCAATAAATTCTGAGGATAATTATTATCTCGAGGAACATACAACTTCAAAAACTAATTAAGAAACACAAAACTAATTTCTTTCTTAAGAGAAACAGCAATAGCTTGATAAAACTAAAGTTTTACCATTTAAAACCTTATAATCAACAGTCATTATACTTTTTTACAGCATAAGGAAATTTAAAAGGTATATTTAAGTTTATAAAAACGAGGAAATCAAAAGTAATATGAAAGATGCCAGTAAGGATTCACATCAGGAAAATAGTGAGCACGGTCATTCTAACCTCAATTTTTTAGGAGAAAACACCGAACTCTATTTCGCAATAATCAGTGGAGTATTTTGGGTTACAGGGGTTGTCTTATCATTTATCTCTAGCGTTTCTGAATCCATTGTAACTCCGATTTTTATTATCGGAGCTATATTCGGTGGTGTTTTTACCTTCTCTTCTGCCATTTTTGGTTTATCAAAAGGAAAATTTGAAATTGACTTTTTGATGCTTTTTGCAGCTATTGGTGCTGCTGCATTGGGAAAGTGGAGCGAGAGTGCCTTATTGCTATTCCTGTTTAGTTTAGGACACGCTCTTGAACATTACGCTATGAAAAGAGCGCGAAAGTCTATTTCTGCTCTTTCCGATTTAGCGCCTCCAACCGCACTTTTAAAACAAAATGGTGAACTGAAAGAAGTCCACATTGAAGAGCTTAAGATTGGAGACATAATTGTGGTAAAACCAAACTCAACTATCGCAGCTGATGGAGTAGTAGCAAAAGGAACCAGTGCAGTAAATCAGGCTTCAATTACAGGAGAAAGTATGCCAATTACCAAACTCCCAAGCGATAGCTGGAAAGATGACATCGAAATTAAAAACTTATTGCCTGAACATCGAGTTTTCGCAGGTACAATTAACGGCAGTGGAGCTCTAGAAATTAAAGTTCTTAAGGAGTCCAAAGACAGTACACTTTCGCGATTAATTTATTTGGTGAAAGAGGCCGAAACTCAAAAATCGCCTACACAACATCTTACAGATAATTTTGAAAAATACTATGTGCCTTCGGTATTAATTTTAGTTATTATTTTACTATTTGCTTTTGTTGTAATAGACGAAACTTTCGAGCAGAGTTTTTACAGAGCAATGTCAGTTTTAATTGCAGCTTCACCGTGTGCCTTGGCCATTTCAACGCCAAGCGCTGTATTGGCGGGAATTGCGAGAGCTGCTCGGCAAGGAGTATTGATTAAAGGGGGTCGCCCTCTTGAAGACTTAGGCGGAGTTAGTGCAATTGCATTTGATAAAACAGGAACCCTCACCGAAGGTAGGCCTAAACTAACACACGCTATTCCTTTTGGTAATATAAGTAGAGAACAGTTATTAAAAGTTTCTGTGGCTGTAGAAGCACTGAGTGATCATCCATTAGCGGCAGCTATAGTTGATGGAGGAAATAAAGAATTAGGAGATATTGATATTCCGAAAGCTGAAAATTTAAAAGCCTTAACCGCAAGAGGAATTCAAGCCGATTGGAATGGTGGTCTTGTTCATATTGGTAACCGCAGACTATTTGAAGAATTAACAGGAAATGCAGTACCTAAGGAAATAGATCAAAAAATGGCTGAACTTGAATTAGAAGGAAATACAGCTATGATTGTTCATCAAGGGAATGAGTACTTAGGTATTATTGCGGCCATGGACGTGGCCCGCCCTGAAGCGATTTCAACCTTAACCGCTTTAAAAGGAATAGGTATTAAGCGAATGGTTATGCTTACGGGCGATAATCAAAAAGTAGCTAATGCAGTTGCAAAAATTATAGGAATAACCGATCCGTTGGGGAGTTTACTTCCTGAAGATAAAGTAACTGCAATAGAAAAACTTAAAGAAGAAGAAAGTGGAGGTGTGGCTATGGTTGGAGATGGTGTGAATGACGCCCCTGCAATGGCAAAAAGTACAGTAGGAATTGCCATGGGAGCAGCAGGGTCTGATGTAGCTTTAGAAACCGCAGATATAGCACTAATGGCGGATAAATTAGATAATCTTCCTTTTGCAATTGGCTTAAGTAGAAAAGCAAAAAGCATCATTAAACAAAACTTAATAATCAGTTTGGGAATGGTGGTTATATTGGTTCCATTAACAATTATGGGAACCATAGCCATTGGACCAGCAGTTGTCTTCCACGAAGGATCAACTTTGGTAGTTGTATTAAATGCCTTGAGATTATTGCGGTATGAGTTGAAATAGGTTTTAAGAACCCTTGCTTACATTATTATTTGAAGAGGAAAAGAATATGTTTATTCTATTGATTTATACTAACGACATTCAATAGAATTTCTTTTGAACTTGCTGTGATTATTGGTTTATTTCTAATTTTCATTCTGAATCCAAAACCGTACATCGTAAATCAAGAAATTCTATGTTGTTTCCTTCAGGGTATATAAGGTTAATAATTACTTAATGGTATATCTCATCATGTAAATTATTTTATATTAATTACAGAAAAAAATTTAAACAAAGTATATGAATTCAAGGAAGTTATTAATGATTCCGGGGCCAATAGAGTTTGAAAATGAAGTTTTACAATCTATGGCTATTCCTACACTTAGTCATATTGACCCTGATTTTATAGCTGTATTTGCAAACAGTTTAAAGTTGTTAAAAGATGTTTGTCAGTGTCCTTCTGGACAAGGATTTATTGTAGCTGGAACAGGGACACTTGCTATGGATATGGCGGCAGCCAATTTAGTTGAAGCTGGCGATAAAGTGCTAGTAGTTTCTACAGGATACTTTGGGCTTCGATATGCTGAGATTTTAAAACGCTATGGAGCCGATGTAGATATTCTTGAATCCGAAGTGGGCCATATTGTCCCTATAGATGATATTGAGAAGCAACTAAAATCCAATAATTATAAAATTCTAGCATTTACTCACGTCGATACTTCCACTGCGGTATTAAACGATGCTAAAAGCATAGGAGCATTAGGAAAAAAATACAATGTATTGACAATTCTCGATGGAGTTTGCTCGGTAGCGGGTGAGGAAATTAAGCAAGAAGAATGGGGAATAGATGTTGTTGTAACCGCATCTCAAAAAGCAGTAGGAGTTCCTCCTGGACTTGCTCTTGTGGTAGCATCTCAAAATGCTATCAAAACTTTTGAAAATCGTAAAAGTCCAGTTTTAAACTATTATTCCGATTGGACAAACTGGTTACCCATAATGCAAGCTTACGAAAACAGGCAGGCCTCATATTTTGGGACGCCTCCGGTAAACCTTATCATTGCTTTAGAAAAAAGTTTGAAGTTAATTTTGAACGAGGGATTAGAAAATCGTTTTAATCGTCATAAACGAGCAGGAAAAGCTATGCGTGAAGCTATCAAAGCTTTAGGCTTGGAGTTATTGTCTAAGAATGATGAAACAGCAGCAAACACATTAACAGCTCCATTATATCCCAAGAATATGGATGCTAAAGCATTTTTACAAATAGTGGGTGATAATGGTATAGTATTAGCAGGAGGTCTATTGCCAGAGTTAAAAAACATTTACTTTAGAATTGGCCATATGGGCTCAGTAAACAAAGCAGATTTACTCGCAACTGTAGGTGCTATTGAAACTGCTTTAAAGCGAAATGGTTATAAACATGAATTAGGTATTGGTACTGCCCAGGTATTAAAGCACTTCTAATAATTGGCTATGCTTTTGGCAGATACTTTTGTAATGAAGTATTGGTTGAACCGACATATAGGCTTTTATTAGAACTTATTGCTTTATTGAAAGCTTTAGGCTAAGTTATTGCGAAGGAGTAAGAAAGAAATAAGTGAATTAAAATCTTAAATAAATTATGGAAAACAAAATGAAAATAGAAATTTGGAGTGATGTAATGTGTCCTTTTTGCTATATCGGGAAGAGAAATTTTGAAACAGCACTCGAACAATTCGAGCATAAAAATGAACTTGAGGTAGTTTGGAAAAGTTACCAATTAGACTCTAGAATTCCTGAGGAACCAAAAGATAGCTACCAAGACTATCTTGTTAAAAATAAAGGAATGAGCCAAGAGCAAGTAAAAGGAATGTTAGATAACGTTACCCTTTCCGCGAAAAAGGTTGGCTTAGAATACAATTTTGATAAAGCAGTAATGGTGAATTCATTAAACGCTCATAAGTTTATTCAATTTGCCAAAACTAAAGGTTTAGGAGATCAAGCAGAAGAAAAACTATTTCTTGCATTTTTCACAGAGGGTAAAAATATAGCTGATATTGAAACTTTAGTTCAAATAGGAAAGGAATTAGAGCTAGGTGAAGCAGACGTAAAAGCAGCTTTAAACGATGAGAAATATGCTTCTTTATTTAATCAAGACATTCAAGAAGCTAGACAGCTAGGAGTTCAAGGAGTTCCGTTTTTTGTTCTTGACAGAAAATATGGAGTTTCTGGAGCGCAGCCACCTCAGGCATTCTTAGAAAATTTGGAAGTTGCATTTGACGAATGGAGAAAACTTAATCCAGAAACAAAATTAGAAGTTACACAAGGTCAAAGCTGTAGCACGGATGGTACTTGTGATTAGACTGAAGTTTAGTTTTAGAAATTAAATCTATTTCACAAATAAGATAGTCTTCTAAATTACTTCATTTTCAATCAATAAAATTATTATAACCTAACAGGTTTCATTTCTTGACTATTGCAAAACAGTGAAGGTGAAAATTCTGTTAGGTTTTTTTATAACTAGTAAAGAAGTTGAGTGGTGGATTATGGGACATACCTTTTATTATTCTTCTTAATGATCAAAAACGTTTTCTTTAAAAGTCTATAATTTCCGTCCTCAAGAAATAATTAAGAATATTTTCAGAATTTTCTTATCTCTTAGCTTTTTTATCATTTGTATATTAGTCGCATATCAAGCGTTGGCAACCGCTCAGAAAACATGAAAATTAATACCACTAGAAATCGGTTGAATTATAATGAAGAGAAGAAATTTTGTAAAACTAACCTCAGGGTTAAGTATGGGGCTTATGGTTCCTAGTGTTTTAGCAAGTGAATTAATGACAACAAATACAAACGAATATATCGAAAACCTAGTGATTGGTTCAGGATATGGAGGAGCAGTAGCTGCGTTGCGCCTTACCCAAGCAGGGAAAAAGGTGGTGATGTTAGAAATGGGATTAAATTGGGAAAAAGAGGGAGGTAAATACAAGCCATTTTCAAACTTAATTACTCCCAAAAACAATTCTACTTGGCTTAGAAAATCCACTCAAGCCCCAATGTTGAACATTTCTAGATTTAATAAAAAATTTACCGGTGTTCTGGATCGTATGGATTTTGAAAATGTTAAGGTTTATGCTGGTCGAGGCGTAGGAGGAGGCTCATTGGTAAATGGAGGAATGGCCGTACAGCCTAAAAAAGAATATTTTAAAGAAATATTTCCAGATTTAGATGTCGAAGAATTTTGGAATACTTATTTCCCATTAGCACAAAAAGAATTAGATGTAAATCAAATTTCGGAAGAATATTACAATGAAACTCCCTATTATAAATTTGCGAGAGTAGGTGAAAGTGAAGCAAGGAAAGCTGGATTTAAGACTATACGAGTACCTAATGTTTACTCTTTCGATTATATGAAGAAAGAAGAAGCAGGAGAAGTACCAAAGTCTGCCCTTGCAAAAGAAGTGATTTACGGAAATAACCACGGGAAACAAAGTCTTGAAAAAACGTATTTAAAGAAAGCTCTAAATACTGGATTGCTGAGCATTCAAGATCTTCATCAGGTTGATTATTTTAAGCAAACGGAGAAAGGATATGTTGTATATGTAAATGTTCTTAATACCGAAGGCGAAGTGGTTGAAAAGAAAACTATAAACTGTAAAAAACTATTCCTAAACGCAGGAAGTCTTGGTACTACAAAACTATTATTAGCTTCAAAATACAAAGGCAAAATGAACAATTTTGACCCTAGTTTAGGAGAATATTGGGGGAATAATGGAAATGTGATGACTGGAAGAAATATGGTAAATACGCTCTTTAATAGAGTAGAAAATGAGGCTACCTATAGCAATTTTCGACCAGGAACGGGGGTTAAACAATCTACAATTCCAGTTTCGGGGATTGACAATTGGGAAGATGAAAAACATTCATTTTTTGCTGAAATTTCTCCTTTACCAATGGGAATGGAGGTATATACGGCTCTGTATTTAATAATTAACAAAGTGCCAACCCCAGGAAGTATTTCATATAATCCAGAGATTAATGACATCATAATTAATTGGGATAAGAAAAATTACAAGCATACTGTAAAAAACGCCAAGTATTTTATAAAAAAGATGAATAAAGCAAACGGTGGAACTCCTTCTGGTTTGTTATGGAAAGGTGGTTATGGTCCAGATATTTGTTATCATCCACTAGGTGGTGCTGTATTAGGTAAAACAACCGATCTATATGGTCGAGTTAAAGGGTATGAAAACTTGTATATAACCGATGGCGCCCTGGTCCCTGCAAGCATTGGAGTAAATCCTTTTCTAACTATTACTGCAGTTGCAGAATACTGTATGGATGAAATAATTAAAAGTGATTACTAATAATGTAAGTAGCATATAATTATTGGTCTAGCTAAATTTATTTGTTCATCATAATATTAAGACTTAATTTTGTAGTCGAAAATGAAAACTTTAAATAACATATTACGTCTGCCTTATTTCAGCACTTATTATTACCAAATAATATCTGCTCGGAATGGCTATATATATGTTTTAAATAAAATTTAAGAAGTTAAAAACACTATATTATAATCTAAAGCCCGAGCAAATGCTCGGGCTTTTTTATTTAAGAAAAAATGGAAACTATTGAAAGACTAAAACAAAATGTTGAAATTATTCTTCCAGAAAATGGATTGGAGGAAAAATTAAAACAAGCCGAAAAGGAAAATCGCAAGTTAATAATTAAGCTTGGTTTCGACCCAACTGCTCCAGATTTGCATTTGGGACACGCCGTGGTATTAAAAAAACTAAGAGAATTTCAAGATTTAGGACACCAAATTGTGATTTTGGTAGGAAGTTTTACCGCCCGTATTGGAGATCCAACGGGGAAAAATAAAAGTAGAATGCCACTGAGCGTTAATGAAGTGCAACACAATGCTGAAACTTACCTCAATCAGTTATCCAAAATTATGGACATTGAAAAAACTAAAATAGTTTTTAATTCAGAGTGGTTAGATAAGCTTGAGTTTACAGAAGTAATTCAGATACTATCTAAGGTTACCGTTGCTCAATTAATGCACAGAAATGATTTCAATAAGCGTTTTTCTGAAAATACTCCTATTGCAATGAACGAACTTGTTTACCCAATTCTACAAGGCTTCGATTCGGTGAAAATTAAAGCAGATATCGAAATGGGAGGAACAGACCAGCTTTTTAATTGTACTATGGGAAGGCAATTGCAGGAAACATTCCAAATGAGTCCTCAAACCGTAATGTGTATGCCTTTGTTAAGAGGACTAGACGGAAATGAGAAAATGAGTAAGTCTCTAAATAATATCATCGGGCTCACTGACTCTCCCAACGATATGTTTGGAAAAACGATGTCAATTTCAGACGATTTGATTAATGAGTTTTTAGAATTAGCCACAGACTTTTCTGTAGAAGAGATAGAATCTATTATGAAAAGCATGGAGGAAGGGGAGAACCCGATGAACATTAAAAAGTTGATTGCTAAAAATATTATTACACAATACCACAATGTAGTTGCAGCAGAAGAGGCAGAAGCTTTTTTTAGTAATCAATTTCAGAATAAAAATTTTCAAGAAAAGGTATTCGAACCTGTTGACTTAAATACATTTCAAACTGAAAATGGCACGATTAGTTTACTTGATTTATGTTCTGAATTAAATAGGGAGTTGAGTAAATCGAATATTAGAAGACTTATTAATAGTGGAGCTGTTCAAATTAATGAACAAAAAATGACTGATCTTTTTATGAGTGTTGACTTAAAAAGTGAAACCAAAATTAAAATGGGAAAGCGAAATTTTTACGAATTGAAATAGAGTGAGTAAGTAGAAGCGAAAAACACAATTATAATTTCAAATCCTAAATTCTAATAAGTTTATCTTTATAAAATAAATAATCACAACAATTCATATACATAACCAACAATGGAACAAACCGAATTTTTAGAAAAAAATATATTTACAGATTTCAAAAATATGAATGAAGGAGATGATAAAGATACTATTCATCGTTTTTCTGAATCAGATTTCGAAGTTATTCTTCAGCGTCTAGAACATTTTGGAATTGGAGTTTATAGCATACATACTTGGCTAAATAACGAAGAATTTGAGAATGTAGCACACGACGATTTTAAAAAGAAAGCTACAGATCCAAAATGGTATAAAAAAGCATTTTTAACTTTTAAATCCCGTCAAGAAGGGCTTACCTATGCCGCAACATATAAGGTTTCCAATAAACTTTTGGCTAAATATACTGAATCTGACGATGAGCAAGTAGAATAAATTAAATACTTAAAATAGGAAATTGAAAATTTTAGGAAGCGAAATAATTTTTATAAAATTTCTAATTTTTTTATAAGAATATTTTAGATCGAGAAGAGGTTAGAATGTTGAAAAAATAATTTGATAGTATAGGGAGAAGATTTTTTTTTTAGGATAATTGAAATTAATTATTATATTTGGCATTAAGCTTAGGCTTTTATCTCCTCAATTAATTAAACCCCATTAGCAATTTGACTTTTTGGGGTTTAATTAGATTATTTTATCAGTATATCGCTAAAGATCATGCAATTATCTTCTTGCTAAAACTCTTAAATTAAAACTTTTAAATCTTTGCTTGGTAGGTATACAGTTCATAGTATCTACCTTCTTTTGCAATTAATTGTTCGTGAGTACCTCGTTCAACAATATGTCCTGCTTCAATTACCAAAATTTGATCTGCTTTTCTTATCGTACTAAGGCGGTGAGCAATAACAATGGTAGTTCTATCTTTAATTAGTTCGGCTAAACTCTTTTGGATTAATGCTTCACTTTGAGTATCTAAACTAGATGTAGCTTCATCCAGAATGATGATTTTTGGATTTGCCAAAATAGCTCGAGCAATGGCTAAACGCTGTCTTTGTCCACCAGAAAGTTTTACACCTCTTTCTCCAATTAAAGTTTCTAAGCCATCTTCAAATCTATCGGTAAATTCATTTACATAGGCTGCTTTTACCGCATTTTGCAATTCAGCTTCTGTTGCGTTGGGCCTTGGGAACATTATATTTTCACGAATAGTGCCTTCAAACAAAAACTCATCTTGTAAAACAACACCTAAATACTGACGATAACTGCTTAATTTAACTTGTGATAAATCTTGATTATCGATAGTGACTTTTCCAGATTGTGGCGTTAAGAAAGTAGCTGAAAGCCCTGCTATTGTCGATTTTCCAGAGCCTGAACTTCCCACTAAAGCTGTAACAGAACCTGCTGGCGCTTTAAAATTAATGTTGTGCAATATTTGTTTTCCTTCTTCATAAGAAAATGAAACATCATTAAATTCTATATCACCTTTTAAAGTCTCTAACTGAATGTTTCTTTTAGGATTGTCTTCTTCTGCCATCTTATTCATTAGCTCTTCCGTTCTGTCTAAACCGGCTAAAGCTTCGGTTAGCTGACTTCCAATATTGCTCATTTGGATAATTGGCGCAATCATAAACCCAAGAATTAATGTGAAGAATAGGAAGTCTCCAGTAGTCATTTCGCCAATCATCATATAATAACCTCCAATTCCCATTATTCCTGTTGTGGCTACTCCAATTAAGAAGGTAGAAGAACTTGTCATAAGAGCAGTGGCTGTTAAACTCTTTTTTACATTCTGATATAGTTTTTCAACGCCTCTTTCAAAAACAATATTCTCTTGTTCCTCTGCATTAAATGCTTTTATCACACGAACTCCTGCAAGGGTTTCTGTCAATCTACCAGTAACTTCGGCGTTAATTTTGCCTCGTGCTCTAAAAATTGGTCGGATAAATTTAAAGGCTTTTAAAGCAATAAAACCGAATATAGATAAAGGGACAAACACAAATAGTGTCATCCAGGCATTTAACTTTATTAGAATAATCAAGGAGACTATTGCAGTAAACGAACCCCCAACTAATTGTACTAGACCTGTTCCTATGAGGTTTCTTACTCCTTCAACATCGGTCATAATTCTAGATACTAAGGCTCCAGATTTGGTGTTGTCGAAAAAACTAATTGGTAAGGAAAGTACTTTTTTTTGAACTTTCGATCTCAATTCACTAATTAAATATTGGGCTTGAACGCTAAGTATTCTAGTAAGTAAAAATGAGGTTAATGCCTGAACGGTTATTGCGGTAATTACTATGGCAATTAAGGTATAGAGTTGAGATAAATCTTTATTGGGTACAACCTCATCTAGTAACACTTTACTTTGCCAGGGCAAGACTAATCCTGACAAACTTCTTAGAACGATTAAAATTAAACCTATAAAAACTAAATTTCGTCTTGGCCAAATTATGGTCTTGAATGCTTGCAGCATAGTAACTTTTGGCTGTGATTTTTCTTTCTTTTTGGTGGTTTCTTTAAAATGCTGCATATTTCTTAATATATAGTAGAGTAGGCAAAAATACTCATTAAAGAAGCGTTAAGGGAATTCACTTCGCTAAAAGAATTTTTTACTTCACTTATCATATTTGTTTTAGAAAATTCGGCTTATTCCAAAAACTTTAGAGTGGGGTGTGCAGTTAATTAGGAATAAGATTATACTTGCATTTTAAAATCTAACTTATAGAAAATTTATGAAAAAAATTACATTAATTCTTGCTTTAGCAATGGCAGCAATTTCGGCTCAATCTCAACAAACATCATTTGAAACATCTGAAGGTTATACTCCCGGAGAATTAGTGGACGGAATTAATGGATGGCAAGAAACTTCAGATACATCAAATTATTTTTTTGTTTCAAGTGAAAATGCTTCTGAAGGTGAAAATTCTTTAAAAATGACTTACGATTCTAGTCAGCCATTAATTTTTGCAGATTGGAATTTCGCAGAAGCACTTCCTGTACAAGATGATTTAGAAATTTCTATGGACATATATGCACCAGGAGGGAATACAACATTTTACTGGAAAATTATGTCTAATGATGAATATGCTGCCTTTATCATTATTCAAGAAGAATATGTTTTTCCAGCGAAAGTTAATGTAGTGAATCCAGTGCCAATTGCAATGGCTCCAATAAATGTAGGACAGTTTAACGAGATAAAACTGAAATTCAATTACACAAATCAAACAATTACATATTATGCAAATGGAATAGAAATCCATCAAGATACGCTTTGGGGTTCACAGGAAGCAATTGATGAGTATGCTATAGAAGCTTTCCTATTTGAAGATATGTTTATAGATAATCTTAAAACTAATAATGTATTGAGTACAGGAAAGTTTAAAGAAACTCCATTTACACAATTTATTCAGAGCAATACCTTGAATTTACAAAGTTCGGCTATTATGGAGCAGGTTGAAATCTATAATGCTTTAGGAAGTTTAGTACTAACTGAAAACTTAAACAACAATAAAGAGTCTATAAGCATTTCAGCATTAAATTCTGGAATATACATAGTGCGTTTAAAAATGAATAATCAGTGGCATTCTTTTAAATTCGTGAAATAGATTTAAAATTAACATTGCTACTTAAGCTTCAATTAAAAGCTTTTCATCTAAAAACACGGGTATTCTGCCCGTGTTTTTTATTAGAAAACTTTTGAAAACGGATGGCAAAAATCACACATCAATTGTTATATCTTTACTCCACTAAATAATAAGATGGCTTCTACATTACTTTCTTCCCCTTTACAAGGATTTACAAGTTTCAGGTTTCGCAATGCTTTCAATTATTATTTCGGAGGTATTGACACATTTTACGCACCTTATATAAGGTTGAATGGAAAGCTAAAAATCAAACAATCTTATCAAAACGATTTAGAACCTGAAAACAACAAAACTGTAACGGTTATTCCTCAAGTGATGACCAATGATGCAGACGAATTTATTTTTGTTGTGAAGTATGTGCAAAGTTTGGGTTATAAAGAATTGAATTGGAATTTAGGCTGTCCTTATCCTATGGTTACAAAATCTGGAATGGGTTCGGGCTTAATATGTAATCCTTCAAAAATTGATGAAATTTTACACCGAGCACATAATGAAACTGATATTGTAGTTTCAATGAAAATGCGAATGGGATATGAACATGCAGAAGAAATACTTGATGCTTTTCCAATTTTAGATAAATATCCGCTAAAAAATATTGCAATTCACGCTAGAATTGGAAAACAACTTTACAAAGGTCCTGTAGATTTAGATGCTTTTGAAAGATGTTTAACTGGCACTGAGCATAAGTTGTACTACAATGGAGATATTACTAGTGTTGCAGCTTATAAAGCTATTAAAGAACGCTTCCCAACACTTGACCATTTCATGATTGGTCGTGGCTTAATAGCCGATCCTTTTTTACCAAGTATGATTAAAAACAATACTACCGAATATCCCGAAAACAGATGGGCCATTTTTTCTGAGTTTCACGATACAATTTATAAGCAGTACGACGAATATTTATCTGGACCAACCCCAATTAAAATGAAAATGTTGGGATTTTGGGAATACTTTTCACAATCTACTTCCAATCCACAGAAAACGTATAAAGCCATTAAGAAGGCTTCAAACCCTGTAAAATACAGACAAGCAGTGGCTCAAATAATCAATAACGAAATGAAGATTGCAAAAGGGTAAAAGAATTTTGTAACAATTACTCTCTGTGCAGTAATTCTCCTCAATCCTTCATAATTCGAATACTTTTAAACCAACAATACATACAGGTTTTAGTATTATATGGTAGTTGAAATTCTTAAATAACTTTTACTGGTTTTTTGTTCTCATCTATTGCCACAAAGGTAAATTCTCCAGAGACCGCTTTTTCTCTATAATCTGAATACATTTCTTCAACATAAATATCTACTCTAACTTTTAAGCTAGTGTTTCCCACATGGGTAATATATCCAACTAATTCAACAATAGTTCCTGCTGGAATCGCCTTTTTAAAATCTATTTTATCACTGCTTACAGTTACCATTTGTTGTCTGCTAAATCGGGTAGCAGCAATAAATGCAGTCTCATCCATCATTTGCATTGCCGTTCCACCAAAAAGCGTGTCGTAATGATTTGTAGTATTAGGAAATACAGCTTTAAAGATTGTAGTTGTTGCGTTTTTAATTCGTTCAGCTTTATTCATTGGAGTTTTTGTTCAAATAAATCGGTTTTTTTAAAGGCCTAAAGATATAATTGTAAAATGAATACGGTACCCTTTTCTGCTAATAATACAGCTGCTTTCAATAACAAATTATGTTCTTAATATGGAAACAATTGTATAACATAGAGGTAACATTTGATAGGTAGTTTTGGCGGCAATAATAAATAAAACAATAAATCAAATGACCAAAAAAATTACAATTTTATTCTTTTCACTCTTTATTGCATTTAGTGCATTTTCACAAAAAAGCAGTGGAGTTATTTCAGGTAAAATTATTGATAAACAAGGAAATTTATCACTACCAGGAGCTACTGTAACTCTTGATAGTGGACAACGATATACTATTTCAAACCAAATAGGATATTATGAATTTCTAAATGTTCCTGAAGGAACTTACGGGGTTACGGTTCAATATTTAGGTTTTTTACCTCATACTTTGGAAACGAAAGTTGAAATAGGGAAAAACTCAAGGTTAGACTTTATAATGTCTTCCGATTTAGAAAGTTTGGATGAAGTTATAATTACTGGAGAACGGCTTAAAGGTCAAGCAAAAGCGTTAAATCAACAAAAAAACAATCAGAACATTACTAATGTCATCTCTTCAGACCAAGTAGGGAGGTTTGCAGATGCAAATGTTGGGGATGCTTTAAAGCGTGTTCCAGGTATCACAGTTCAAAACGATCAAGGTGAAGCACGAAATTTAATTATTAGAGGATTAGCGCCAGAGTTGAATTCGGTGACATTAAATGGCGATAGAATTCCTTCTGCTGAAGGCGATAACAGAAACGTTCAGATGGATTTAATTCCTTCCGATATGATTTCTACTATTGAAGTAAACAAAACACTAACTCCAGATATGGATGCCGATGCTATTGGAGGTTCGGTAAACTTGATTACTCGAGCTTCTCCAAATGGAGAAAGAATTTCAGCAACATTAGCAGGTGGCTATGCTCCAATTCGTGAAAAAGGAAATTACACCGCAGGATTGGTTTACGGGAATCGTTTTTTCGACAATAAATTAGGAGCAGTTTTTAGTGCTTCCTATAATAACAACAATTTCGGTTCTGATAATATTGAAGCTGAATGGAAAGAGGGTGAGAAAGGACAGGTATATATAGGTGAAAAAGATATTCGAAAGTACGATGTGCAACGTGTAAGAAGAAGTTTTGCTTTAGCACTAGATTATAATCTAGACTCAAACAATACGCTATTTCTTAATTCCATGTACAATTGGAGAGACGATAGAGAAAATAGATACAGAGTTCGTTATAGAAAAATTAAACCTGTATATGACGACCAAGATAATTTAACTGGATTTACAGGAGATATTCGAAGAGAAACCAAGGGAGGAATTGATAATAACCGTAATAAAAATACGCGTTTAGAAGATCAACGTGTTCAAAATTATTCGATTGGTGGTCAACACTTAATTAACGCTAAGTTAGATTTAGACTGGCAAGTAAATTATGCAACTGCTAGTGAGGATAGACCTAATGAGCGTTATTTAAGTTTTCAGTCGAAAGGTTTAGACTTAAGTCAAGATTTAAGTGACTTAAACTTTCCGTTAGTAAATGCTTCAGGTGATGGTCTTGATACTTTCAAGATGAATCAATTATCAGAAAATCACAATTTTACTGAAGAAAAAGAAATTGGAGCAAAGGTGAACATTCGTATTCCATTTTCTGTAGTTGATGGACAAAAAGGACGTTTAAGAACTGGACTTCGTTTGCGAATCAAAGAGAAGAAAAGAGATAATATCTTTTACGAGTACGAACCAATAACAACTTTCGGAACATTAGCAGGTCTTCCACTTAGTTACTACGGAGGTGGTAATTGGGAAGCAGGACCGAACGATTTTCCTGGATTTTTTGTAGATAAATCTTTTCTGGGAAATTTAAATCTAACCAATACTAGTTTATTTGAAGGCGAATTAGATCCTTCAGAATATTTGTCTGAAAACTATAAAGCTAAAGAGCGTGTTTCAGCAGCTTACCTTCGTTGGGATCAAGATTTATCCGATAAGTTTTCGATTATTACTGGTGTAAGAGTTGAACATACTAATATTGACTATACGGGAAATTATGTTAAGGAAGAAGAGGAGCTAGTAGGACAAATTTCTAATACAAACTCCTACACAGACATCTTGCCGAGTTTAGCTATCAAATATGACATCCAAAAAGATTTAATATTAAGAGCAGCAGTTTCAACAGCATTGGCGCGTCCTAACTACTATTCATTGGCACCTTATGTTAATGTAAATACTGAAGACAATGAAATTTCAGCAGGAAATCCAGAACTAGATGCTACAAATGCTACTAATTTTGATTTAATGGTGGATAAATACTTCAAGTCTGTAGGGATTTTATCTGGAGGCGTTTTTTATAAGAATATGAAAAACTTCATTTATACTGCAAGTGATTCACAATACACCCAAGAAAAATTTGCATTAGATTTTCCAAACCAATCAAATCCTATTTCAAATGGTGAAACTTGGGATTTTGTTCAGTCAAAAAATGGTGATAATGTAGATGTATATGGGTTTGAAGTGGCGCTTCAGAGACAATTAGATTTCATACCAGTAGACTTCTTTAAATCTTTAGGGGTTTACGTAAACTATACATTAACGAAGTCTAAAACGAAGGGAATTACAAACGAAGATGGTGAAGAAAGAAAAGGAATAGATTTACCTGGTACTGCTCCTCATATGCTTAATGCTTCACTTTCGTGGGATAACGATAAGTTTTCAATTCGCGTTTCTTCAAATTACAGCTCTGATTATATAGATGAATTAGGAGGGAATGAATTTGAAGACAGATACTACGACAAACAATTTTTCTTAGATGCCAATGCTTCGTATAAACTATCAGAAAATCTACGTGTTTTTGCTGAAGCAAATAACTTGACAAATCAACCATTACGCTATTACCAAGGAGTTTCAGAGCGTACCATGCAAGCGGAATACTACCTTCCTAAATTTAATTTAGGATTAAAATTCGATTTGTAAAAACCTTTTATTATTAAAATTATCATGAAAAAATTACACTTTATTATTTTCTTTCTTTTGCTGCAAACCATGTTTGGGCAAGAGTCATTTATAGAATCAAAGCTAACGGCTGGATATAAAGGCGACTTTATTCCGGAGCTTAAAAATGAAAATGAAGATTTAAACTTTTTAGTTCTTGGCGATTTTGGTCGCGTAGGCGAATACTATCAAAAAGAAGTTGCTAAACAATTGGGAAACGCCGCCTTAATGTTAGATTCAGAATTTATTGTTACGGTTGGCGATAATTTTTATCCAAATGGTGTAGCAAGTATTTATGACGAACATTGGCATGCTTCATTTAATAATATTTATACGCATCCATCACTTTATATTGATTGGTATGCTGCCTTAGGAAACCACGATCATAGAGGAAATATTGATGCGCAAATTGCGTATTCAGATATCAGCCGTCGTTGGAATATGCCGGCTCCTTATTACAGTAAAACTTTTGAATTAAACGACGGAAAAAAGCTACTTTTAGTGGTTATGGATACGAGCCCGTTTATTCAAAGCTATCAAGGTAAAACTGAAAAGTATCCACATCTGGAATCCCAAAACGCTGAAGAGCAAAAAAAATGGCTTATTGAAACGTTGCGTACAACAGATGAAAGCATTGCCTGGAAGGTCGTTGTAGGCCATCATCCATTGTATAGTGGTGGAAAGCGTAAAGAGGCTAAGGATACTAAAGATTTTGAAAGTCAGTTTGCAGATTTATTCGATTCTTTAGAAGTAGATGCTTATATCTGTGGTCATGAGCACGACTTACAAATTATAAAACCAAAGGGTAGGTTTACGACTCAGTTTTTGTCTGGTGGAGGAAGTGAAACGCGCCCAGCAGGAACACGGGAAGGTACCATTTTTTCAAAAGCAGAACCAGGTTTTATGAGCTTTACAGTTAATGGAGATTCCATAGAAATTAAGACCATAAAAGCACATGAAAACAGTGCGGAAATATTACACACAATGCATTTAAAAAAGAAATAAGATGATAAAAATAATGAATAGATTTATACTATTAGGTTTTGGATTTTCCAGTTTAATTTCTTGTAAGAATAAAGCTGAAATTACAGATTTAAATTCACTTAAACCTATTGTTATAACCGAGCAAACACCAAATGATACAGATGACCCTGCTATTTGGATACATCCTACAAATCCTAAGCAAAGTATTGTTTTAGGAACCGATAAGGATATGAATGGAGGGCTGTATGCTTATGACTTAGATGGAAAAATTATCAATAAAGTTCTTAATTTAAAACGTCCGAACAACGTTGATATCGCTTATGGTTACAATTGGGGAGGAGAAAAAATTGATATTGCTGTACTTACCGAACGTAAGGCAAACAGTATTCGAGTTTTTCGATTACCCGATCTAACGCCAATTGACGATGGAGGGATTAAAGTTTTTGAAAATGAAAAAGGTAAAGGACACAATGAGCCTATGGGAATTTCATTATACACAAAAACTACCGATTCTACCTCTCAAGTGTATGCTATAGTAGGAAGAAAGTCAGGGCCATCTGGGCGTTATCTATGGCAATACGAACTTTCTACCGATGAAAATAAGGTGGTAAAAGGTATGAAAGTAAGAGAATTTGGAGAATATAGTGGAAGGAAAGAAATTGAAGCTATAGCCGTAGATAATGCATTGGGATTTGTGTATTACTCTGATGAAACCGCGGGAATTCGTAAATATTACGCCGATCCAGATTTAAATGATAATACTCAATTGTCATTTTTTGGTCAAGAAGATGCAAAACGAGATCACGAGGGAATTGCAATTTACACTACCGGAAAAGGAACAGGATATATATTGGTTTCAGATCAGCAAGCAAACAAGTTTTTAGTATATCCACGTGAAGGTGCTTCAAAAGATAAACACACTCATAACCTTATTACTTCCGTTTCTGTTTCTACAGATGAATGTGATGGGGCAGAGGCAACTAATGTAAATTTAGGAGAACACTTTCCTAAGGGCATGCTCGTAGCGATGACAAACGGAAAATCTTTTCATTTTTACGATTGGAGACAAATTCAAAATGAAATTGATAATGCGCTATAGACGTAAATTGTAATACTAAACTTAGTATTTATTCTAAACACTTAGAATGGTTTGGAACTGGGGGATCCAAATTGTTTTAGGTGTTTTTCTTTTTATATAGAATCTATTGATATTTATTTTTTTTAAAATTGAGTTCATTAAAATTACATTAGTATTTTTAAAAAAACAATCAGGATTTTAGTTATAAAGCTATATTCGTCCATAAAAGTAAATACGGCAATTGTAAATGAAGTTTATAGATTCAATTCTACGGGGTATAGGTCAGGTAATATTTCAAAATAATATTTACTCTGGAATCTTATTTATTATTGGAATCTTTTACAATTCCTGGATAATGGGATTAGCAGCCCTTATCGGAACTATTATCAGTACTATTACAGCGCAATCTTTAAAATACTCCGAAGATGATATTAAAAATGGACTTTACGGATTTAATGGAACGCTTACTGGAATTGCAGTACTATGCTTTTTTGAGTTTAATTTAATTACTGCTATTGCACTTGTGTTGGGTTCAGTTTTGTCAACTCTATTTATGAATTTCTTAAAAAAGCACATTCCTCCGTTTACATCACCCTTTGTAATTGTAACTTGGTTTCTTATTTATTTTCTTAAATTAGTTTTTCAATATCCGTTGATTTCATCTTCAGCAGTAAGTGAAACCACATTTAACTTTGTTACGGCAGTAAGTAATAGTTTTGGGCAAGTGATGTTTCAAGAAAACACAATAACAGGACTCTTTTTTCTACTAGCAATTTTGGTAAACAACAAATTGATGGCTGCTTATGCAGTGTATGCCGCTGTTTTAGGTTCCTTAACAGCATTGATATTATCAGAACCTGCAATCAGCATTAACGCCGGACTTATGGGATATAATGCCATACTTTGTGCAATTGCGCTTTTTGGTAAAAAATGGAGTGATTTTATTTGGATTTCAATAGCTATTATTTTCTCTTCATTAGTGAATATTGGTTTAGGAGCAACAGGAATAATAACGCTTACCGCACCATTTGTTTTAACTACTTGGGGAATCTTGTTAGTAAAAAGAAGCATAAAAAAATCTCCAAAAACATAAATCAATATTATAGACTTAATACAAAATTGTACTTTTGAAGAAGTCTCTTAAAATTTAACTTGTGTAGAAAATACTCCAATGGATAGCGTAAAAACATATCAGAATGTAAATATCAATCAGCACAGCGTGAGTTTTGGAATATCAAGAATGGAAGATATTTACACAAGAAGAAATGGGGAAGTGGACGTGCCTCATAGACATGATTACTATACTGTATTAATTGTTAAGAAAGCTAGAGGAAGACATATAATCGATTTTAATACTTACGACTTAGGTGATAAACAATTATTCTTTGTTGCTCCAGGGCAAGTACATCAAGTTGTTGAAACTGAAAAATCGTATGGTTATGCGATGACATTTTCGAATCAATTTTTAGTTGAAAATTTAATTCGACTTTCTTTTATTGATAGTTTAAATCTCTTTAATAATTACGGTCAAAGTCCACCATTAATTCCAACTGAAGAACAATTTGAAACAATAACCAACTATACCAATCAAATTTTCAAATTATTCAACAGTGAGAAAAACATGAAATTATTGTCTATTGGTGCGTTTTTGAAGTTGTTACTTATAGAGTGTAACAATATATGTTCTATTAATCCAATAGAATCTGATGTTGATAGCACAGGAGATAATTTAATAAGAGCATTTAAAAAAGGGGTGGAGAAAAGTTATAAAAAAGAACACTCTACTACATTTTATGCTAATGAACTACATATAACTCCAGATCATTTAAATCGTACCATTAAATCTAGAATAGGCAAAACAGCTAAAGAATATATTCAAGCTAGAATAATTACAGAAGCAAAGAGATTACTTTGTTTTACCGATTTAACAACTAAAGAAATTGCATACGAGTTAGGGTTTAATGCTCCTGCAAACTTCAGTGCATTCTTTAAAAAGAACACCAAAGTATCTCCTTCAGACTTTAAGCTTAATCAGAATTAAATATTAGTTTGTTAAGAGATTCTTATAGCACTTTCCTATCCTAACTGAAAGTTGTAATTTGTAGCAGAAAGCACATAGTATTTTTATGTCAAATAGTGTAATCACTACATTGTTTTTGTCTTTTTAAGGTAAACATCGGATTTTCATAAGGCTATCCCTTTTTTTCATATTCCCCACACTTATAAAGGGTTATATCTTTGTACCATACTTAAAGCAAATACTATGAATCGTAAAAAGTTTATAAAAAATGTTTTGTTAACTGGTGCTGTTGGCGCGATTGCTCCCCAAGCACTTAAAGCAGGTAAAAACAATAATATAAAATCGACTTACGATAAATTGATGCAACAAGTAGGATTTAATCATTTACCAAATAAAAATATATATACTATGAATACAGTAATTCACAAAGCAGAAACAAGAGGACACGCTAATCACGGTTGGTTAAACTCACACCATACATTTAGCTTCGCAAACTATCACAATCCAGAAAGAATGCACTTTGGTGTGTTACGTGTATTAAACGATGATACCGTAGCAGCTGGAATGGGATTTGGAACTCACCCACACGACAATATGGAAATTATATCTATACCATTAGAAGGTGATTTAGAGCATAAAGACAGTAAGGGTAACGTGGCAGTAATTAAAGAAGGAGATGTTCAAGTTTTAAGTGCTGGAACAGGAATCACACACTCTGAATATAATAAGAATAAAGATAAGGAAGTAAAGTTTCTTCAGATATGGGTTTTTCCAAAAGAAAGAGAAGTAAAGCCTAGGTATGATCAAATCTCAATTAGAGATATTGCAAAGAAGAATGAATTTTATCAAGTGCTTTCACCTAATGAAGACGATCAAGGAGTTTGGATCAATCAAGATGCTTGGTTCCATATTGGAAAGTTTGAAAAAGGAAAATCTGACGAGTACAAGATTAAAAGAGAAGGAAATGGTGTTTATGCATTCATTTTAGAAGGTGAAGTAGAAATTAATGGTGAAAAACTTTCTAAAAGAGATGGTATGGGAATTTGGGATACAGAAAGCATTAATGTAAAAGCAACAGACGATGCCCGTGTATTGCTTATGGACGTACCAATGACAATGTAATAACTAACTTTTTAGATATTAAAAACATGGAAATTACAATTAAAGAATTAGACAATAAGGGTTATGCTATGGCCCGAGAAGGCGATGAAAGAGCTGGGTTGATGACGTATTCAGTAGCAGGAGATAATCACATTATCATCGACCATACCGAAGTAGATCCAAAGTTTAAAGGAAAAAACATAGGTAAGCAATTGCTTTATAAAATTGTAGAAATGGCTAGAGAGAAAGATATAAAAATTACTCCTTTATGTCCATTTGCTGCTGCAATGTTCAAGAAGTTAGAGGATATTCAAGACGTATTAAAATAACCATTTAAGATGCGAGCAATTCTAATAAAATCTTTAAATTCAGGAGTTACTAATACAAATATTAGTATAGCATTATTAGTACTAAGAGTAGTAGGTGGTGCTTTTATGTTAACACATGGTTTAGGTAAGTTTGAAGCTTTTTTTAGTGGAGAACCAATTCAATTCAGAGATCCTATAGGTGTAGGAGCATCGGCCTCCCTAGCACTAGCCGTTTTTGCAGAGGTATTATGTGCTATTCTATTAATCATAGGCTTAAGTACTAGACTTGCAGCTATCCCATTAGCTATTACAATGCTCGTTGCAGCATTTATAGTACATGCTAATGATGGCTTTGGTAGACAAGAACTACCTCTTCTTTATGCAGCAATATATATTTCCATAGCATTAATTGGCGCAGGGAAGTATTCTTTAGATAACTGGATATCAAAAAAGTAAACAGATTGAACAAAACGAATTAATAATTTTAAAACATAACAAAATGAGTAAGAACACAAATTGGTCATTAGACAGCGCACATTCAGAAATAGCATTCAAAGTAAAGCACATGATGATTTCAACCGTTACAGGACACTTCGAAGATTTTGAAGCAACTGCAAAAACGGATGGAGACGACTTTAAAAATGCAGAATTTACATTTACCGCAAAAACAGCATCTATCAACACAAAAAACAAGGATAGAGATGCACATTTAAGATCTGACGATTTCTTCAATTCAGAGGAATTTCCAGAATTGAAATTTGTTTCAAAATCATTCGATGGTGATAAATTAGTAGGGGATTTAACGATTAGAGACATCACAAAAGAAGTTGTTTTGGATGCAGAATTAAACGGTGTGGCTGTAGATCCTTACGGACAAACAAAAGCTGGATTTGAAATGACAGGTACTATTAACAGAAAAGACTTCAATTTAACTTGGAGCGCTGTTACTGAAGCAGGAAGCATCGTTGTTTCTGACAAAGTAAAAATGGTTGTAGATGTACAATTTACAAAACAAGCTTAAGTTATAAATAGATTACACTCTAATTAAGTTAATTTAAACGGTCAGGTATCAAACTCTGACCGTTTTTTATTTTATAAAAATACATTATGGAATTGTATGGTTTTGGCAGAGTATTTGCAAACTATATGGGCAGAAATAAAACTTAATTTTAAAAACTAAATTAAAAAATGACAAAGAATATTTTAACAATCACCATGTTTTCAGCATTAGCTTTAATCTCTTGTAAAGACGCGCCTCAACAGGAAAACGTTGAAGTAAAAGAAACCGTTGAGCAAGTTTCGGATGATTTTGTTACAACGACTACTGTAAACAAAGATGGTGAAGAATTAGAAATTGTATTTAATAATACAAAAGGAACGGCAACTCTTGTTTTTGATGGAGAGACGATCGATTTGCAACAGGAGAAATCAGCATCTGGATTTTGGTACAAAAATGAAAATTATGAGTTAAGAGGAAAGGGCAATGATATCCAATTAAAAAAAGGGGATGAGATTGTTTTCGAACACCAAGATGATATTGTACAATCTTCATTAAAGGATGACAAAGGCCAAACACTAGATCTAACCTTCAACAATACCGAAGGAACGGTTAAAGCATACCTTAATGGTGGAGAACAAATCGACCTAGTTGCTGAGAAAGCAGCATCTGGAATTTGGTATAAAAACGATACTTACGAATTAAGAGGAAAAGGTGAAAAATTGGAATTAACTAAAGACGGTGAAACGGTTTTTAAGAATTAAATAAAATTCTCTTTTAGAGTATAAATAAAAAACGGTTTGAGTTTTTCTCAGACCGTTTTTGTGTTTTACAAATTCGATTAAGAGATTCTATGAGAAAACCCGAAATCGGAATTTAAAAGTAATAGACTTAAACTTGTAGAGCAAAATAATTACTCCTGCTCAAATTCTAAAATATCTTTAGAATTAAATCCTACATAAATAGTATCTGCAATATTTTTATCTTGTGTCATTACAGTTAATTGCTCCCCAGATTCAAGTTTTAAAACTAATTGTGTAGAATCACCTAATTGAATTTGTTTAATCACTTGGGCAGCTGTAATGTATTCACAATCGGCTTCAGCAGAGGAGGGGCTTACTATAATTTTCTCGTTGCGAATAGCGTGACAGCAATCTTGTTTTAAAGGACAGCGGAAAGCATTCTGTAAATTTTTATTGATATGTACAGTACTTCCAAATAATGAAGCTACGTATAAAGTATTTGGCTTGACATATAGATTTGCCGCTACATCCTTTTGAATTACTTTTCCTTTCTGAAGAATTAAAATTTCATCTGCAACTGAAAGGGCATCTTGGGTATCGTGGGTAACGAATAACACAGTAACTTCTGTTTTTTTAATAATTTCGAAAACCTCGTTTCTCAGTTGAGTACGCAACATGGTATCAAGATTACTAAAAGGCTCGTCTAATATTAATAACGAAGGCTCTGGCGCTAGTGCTCTTGCTAAAGCTACACGCTGCTGTTGTCCGCCAGATAATTGATGCGGGTAACGTTTCCCCATATCACTTAAACCGACCAAATCGAGCATCTCTTGTGCTTTCTTCTTTTTGTTTCTAACTTTGGAAATTCCATATAAAACATTTTCCAAAATTGTTAGGTGTGGAAAAAGCGCGTATTCTTGGAAAACCAATCCAATTTTTCTTTTTTCCGGCTGTATAAATTTATCTAGAGAAGCAATAATTTTATCATTCATCGCAATACTCCCGTGATCTGGTCTTTCAAGACCTGCAATTAAACGCACTAAGGTAGTTTTTCCACTACCGCTCTCTCCAACTATGGCACATACTTGTCCAGCTTTCAAATTGAAAGACACATTCTCAAGGGCGTAAGTTTTACCCTTGTCAAAGCTTTTGGAAAGAGAGTTTATTGTTAGCATGTTTATTTTTTAATCAATAATTTATTTAAAAATATCACAGGAATCATAGCTGTAAAGATAATGAAAAGAGAAGGGATAGAGGCCTCCATCACCATCTCATCACTAGCATATTCAAAAGCTTTTACGGCTAAAGTGTCTATATGATAAGGTTTTAGTATTAATGTTAAAGGTAACTCTTTCATTACATCTATAAAAACCAATATTACAGCGCTAAACACTCCCGTCTTTATCAAAGGAAAATCAATCTTAAAAAAGGTTCTTATGTTTCCAACTCCTAAAACTTTTGATGAATCTGGAATAGAATTATCAACCTTTAACGCTGTTGAATCTATAGGATTATAGGCAACGGCTAAAAAACGAACTGCATAAGCGTATAGTAATGCAAGCAATGTCCCGTTGATGATTAATCCAGTATCTATTCCGAATTTACCCAACATATTAATTAACCATTTGTCTAAAGCTAAAGTAGGAATCATTATTCCTATAGCAATTACCGCACCTGGAATAGCGTATCCTAAAACTCCAATTCTAGAAATATTTTTAATTGTACTAAGCGTACTCCATTTTGAAAAATAAATAAGAATTAGAGCAAATAAAACAGTTATTATAGCCGAGGCGATAGCAATAGCAAAGCTTTGAAGTGAAATCATAACGAATTCCATGTCAAATACTGTAGACGCTGTAATAACCGCCCAATATATCAATTGTGCTACAGGTAATATAAAACCTAAAAGGATAGGAAGAAATACAACTAAAAAAATCATCCACTGTACTGCACCTTTAGCTTCGTTTCGCTGAATTTGAGTGCTATTAGTTTTTGAAGAGGTAAATTTTATCTTTCTTACCTGCCATTTTTCAAAAAGGATTAATGCGAAAATAAAACAGATTAATAAAGCCGATAAATACACTGCTGTCTGTGGTTCTTCCAACGAAAACCAAGATCTAAATATACCAGTAGTAAAAGTATTTACACCATAGTATTTGGCTGCCCCATAATCATTGAGCACTTCCATTAATACCAAAACCAAACCAGCAACTATAGCAGGGCGGGCGAGGGGAAGCATTAATTTGAAAAATGTTTTACGCTCTCCAACCCCTAACATTTTAGAAGCTTCTAGCAGGTTGTTAGCTTGATTTAAGAAAAAAGCTCTTGCGCTTACGTAAACATACGGAAACAATGAAATACTTAATACAAATGCAAGCCCAGCTCTATTCATAATATCGATACGAATAAACTCCAAGCCAAGTTGGCGTAATAATAAGTCCAAACTTCCACCATAGTCGAAAATTCCAGCGTAAGCATAACCCACAATGTAGGAAGGAATAGCCAACGGTAGTATAAGTAGCCATTCCATTTGCTTTCGGAAAAGAAAATCGTAACGCGATACAAACCACGCAGACGACACTCCAAAAATCAAAACGAGAATACTACATATAAAAACGAGATACAAAGAGTTCCATATATAGTCGGGTAAAAGGTATTCTACTATATGTCCCCAAGTTTCTCCAGGACCAGAAAATAGCTCTACACCAATGAATATAATGGGTAAGGCTAAGAAAAAAACAATGGCCAGTGTAAATACTGACCATTTGTTTACATCTCTCTTTAGCCTTTTAATTCTCGTTTTTAAAGAGAAAGCTTCGTTATTATTTCCACCCTGCTGCATCAAAAATCAATACTGCTTTTTTGTTGTTTTCACCTAGTTTGTTTAGACTTAAACTATCTTCTTTAAAATCTCCCCAAGCCTTAATATCATTAACTGGCTCTACGCTTTCTAACACTGGATATTCATAATTTGCCTCAGTAAACACTTTTTGTGCTTCCTGGCTAATTAAAAACTCGATAAACTTAATTGCATTTTCTTTATTTGGGGCATATTTAGCAACTCCAGCTCCGCTTACGTTTACATGAGTTCCTCTATCACCTTGATTTGGAAAAAACAAACCAATTTGTTGAGCTGTTTTTACTTCTTCTGCATCAGGAGAGTTTAGCATTTTACCAATATAATATGAGTTTACTATAGCTAAATCACCTTCACCAGCCACCACAGCTTTTACTTGATCTCTATCTGATCCTTTTGGAGAACGCGCCATATTTGCAACAATTCCTTCTGCCCAAGTTTGTGCAGCTTCTTCACCGTTATTAGCAATTATAGATGCCAATAAAGACTGGTTGTAAATGTTAGATGAAGATCTAACCAATATTTTTCCTTTCCATTTTTCATTTACTAAATCTTCGTAAGTAGAAAGATCTTCTGGTTTCACTCTATCTTTGGCGTAAGCAATAATTCTAGCTCTTTTCGTTAACCCGAACCATTGATTATCGACATCTTGTAAATGCGCTGGTATTGTATTTTCTAGTATATCAGAATTAATACTCTGAAGCAAACCTTCCCCTTTAGCACGACTTAATCTCCCTGCATCCACAGTTATTAATACATCAGCAGGAGATTGTTTTCCTTCCATCTTCATTTTCTGAATTAACTCATCTGCACTTGCATTAATCACCTTTACCTTAATGCCCGTTTTTTCTTCAAACATTTTGAAGATATCTTGGTCCGGCTCATAATGACGGTGAGTGTAAATATTTACAACTTGATCTTTTGATGATTCTTTTGTTGCAGAATTTTCATTCTTTTTGTTGTCGTTTCCACAGGCAACTAGCAAAGAAATAGTTGCTACTGCTAAAAGTAATTTTTTCATAGAATTTTTTTTCGAAGTGCAAATATAATAATTTAGAACCGATATAAATAGAACAGAGTACATCATTGTTCATTATAATCTCTACTTGTTGATAATGAGTGCGAAGTGAGGGTGTTTCTTAATCTATTAATTCAATATAAGGTAAATTAAGTGTTTATTGAATTCTTTTTATAACAATGAAAACCTCAGGATTTTCTTAAAAAATAAATTAGAAATCTAAAAAATTAAAATGCTATATTTAGAAAGTAATATTAAATAAATTCACACATATTGCCAGTAAAAATCCTTAAAACCCTCTTTCACCTACTTACATTATTTGTATTAATAATCACTTTGAATTTACTTTTAGATTTTAGACTTCGTGGTAATCATTTTTTAACTGATACTTATAGAGAAATCAACTTACTAACAACATTTATAACCATCTCATTTATGACGGGAATTACAAGTGTAATTTTACTTGTTTTAAAATGGATTAAGGATGATAAATTGGAACTTTATTTGATTTCATTTTTGATAACAAATATTATTTTAATACTAGGAATAACCCTATTGATTTTTATGTAGTTATAACTATTTTGATATTAATTAATAGCTTTTAGAATTTTATATTTATACATCCTTCTTTAGGTGAATAAATACTTAAATGAATCGTTAGTTTAATAGGATTATCGGTAAGGTTATCCAACCATTCATTGCAAGTATAAACCCCAATCTTAATTATTTGTCACATTACTAATCCACAATTTATTTAAAAGTTTTATTCAACTTAACTGTAAAAACTGTCATCAAGATTGCATATTTTTTGGAATAGTGAGTTAGTTAATTCTTTTGTTAAAACTTTTTAAAAGAATCACTTTGATAGTTTAATTCCTTGTAAATTAGTTCGAAATCAATAAAGGTTTCTTTTGATATAAGGTTTAATCTTTTTTGACAAATCAATCATATATGAAGTAATGAAGGCGAAAATAATAGTTTTATCATTTCTGCTACTAACTCTAATAGCTTGTAATAATTATAGAAGCTCTGATTCGATTTTACAAAATCGAATTGACAGTTTACAGATTCAAAATGACTCATTAACAGAAGTTCTTACAGCAAAAATAGCTGTTACTGAAAATACTGATTCTCCACAGTGGTATTATCCAGAAACGGATTCGAGAAAACTTTTAGAACTAGGGGTAGAGGATCCTGGAAAACATATTAAACAGGCGCTTAGAGAAAATAAAGATCTAATTCCAATGGATGCAGTATTAGGAGGGACTATGCACTATAATAACATCCAACTCTTAGGGGACAAATGGATAATTGCAGATTTTGAAGATGGTCACGTGTACGGAAAGGCTATTTTTGAATACACCTTGTTAGAAGATGATAAATTAAACTTTAAGATAATAGCTCTAAGCGAGAATTAATCTCAATTCATTTTAAAATTAAGTAAAACATTACCATAGCAGATTATCACTAAACTCTAAATCTAACCTTTTGAAAAAAACGACTAATTATATTAAACATAAATTAAAAAGGAAAGAAATTAAGCGACAGATAGGCAAGCTCTCTAAATCTCTTTTATTCTTTATCGTATCTATTTTATTAGTATTTACAGGAATATTAGTATACGTTAATAAACCAGAGGTTTTCTCAATTTTAACTGATGAAGAATCAAAATGGCAACCTAAGGATGTAGAAAAGGAGATGGCACTTGGATTTATTTCTAAAGAAATACAATATGGATATCAACTCTTATCAGAAACTCAAAAGTATTTAGGACCGCAAGCTGAAGATATTGCGATGAGAATTTCAGGTAATAATCTTTCTTGTACAAGTTGTCACTTACAATCGGGGAACCAAGCTGGATCTGCATCATGGGCTGGAGTTACTAGTCGTTACCCCACTTTTCGTGGTCGGTCTAACGCGGTTGGAACTATTGAAGATAGAATTAATGGATGCTTCGAGCGTAGTATGAATGGTAAAAAGTTAGATAAAGAAACACGAGAAATGAAAGCAATGGTTGCCTATATGGATTGGCTTGGAGAGGGAATGCCTAAAGATATAATGGATGATTACAAAGGTTATACTACAATTGAAATTCCAAATGAAGCCGTTGACTTAGAATACGGAAAGGAAATTTACAATAAGCAATGCATGGTTTGTCATCAAGAGGATGGGCAAGGAGTGAAAAAAGCTGATTTTAGTTTGGGTTATGAATTCCCTCCATTGTGGGGTGATGATAGTTATAACGATGGAGCAGGAATGCATCGTGTATTAACCGCGGCAGGTTTTATAAAGGCCAATATGCCTTTTGAAGAAGCTTCAAGAGATAATCCAAAACTAAGTGATAAAGAAGCTTATCATGTTGCTGGGTACATAAATAGTAAGCCCCGACCAGCTAAGAGTAATAAAGAAAATGATTTCCCTGATGTAAAGCTAAAACCAGTATCTACACCTTATGGACCATGGGCCGATGATTTTTCTCCAGAGCAACATAAATTTGGACCTTTTCCTCCAATTTTAGCATATTATAAAGAGAAATATAATTTAACTAAATCAAAATAAATAAATATAATTGATAAATAATTAGGTGAGTGTGGAAAAGGGATGTATATTTGCAGCTCAATAAAACACCTACATAGTTTTAGTATTTAGTGCAATTAGTATATTTCGAGTTTTTACTCTTCTTTCCAATTAAATTTTTACAATTACTTTTTAATAGTGTTTACTTATCCAAAGTGCAGAGTGCATTTTAGTTAACGCAAGTTTTATACAGGATGTTTATTGTAAAAATTAATAACAATTTAAAATTAAATTAAAATGCAAGAAGGTACAGTAAAATTTTTCGACGAGATTAAAGGATTCGGATTTATTACATTAGAATCAGGTGAAGAAATTTTCGTTCACAATTCAGGTTTAACTCACGAAATTAGAGAAAACGATAAAGTTTCTTTTGATACACAAGAAGGAAGAAAAGGTTTAAACGCTATTAACGTAGAAGTTTTAGACTAAATTTTATATACTGTCTTAACAGATAGAATAGTAAAAGTACAAAAGGAGATCATTTATATGGTCTCCTTTTTTTGTTTGAAACATTTTTAAATACTTGTCTTTTAAGGTTCAAAAAATGTTTTTTAAAAAAATAAATTTTGAGAACTAAAATATTTATCTACATTTGTCACGCAATTAAAAGAAACTATGAACAATCTAAATATTATTTCTTCTATTATTATTGTAAATGTGATTATCACATCTGCAATGGGAAGGTTATAGTATATACTCAATATATTTAAAAAGCCTCCCGAGAAATCAGGAGGCTTTTTTTATTACTAAGATTACTAAATGACAACAAATACAAACATTATTATTATCAGCATTATTATTCGCTCCTTCGAGTGAGTCAGGCTGGTATATCCAATTTTAAGCCTTTCTCATTCGGTTGAGAAAGGCTTTTTTAATTTAACACAAATTCGAATCATGAAAAAATACACTAACATTATTATTATCAGCATTATTATTCGCTCCCTTGAGTGAGTCTGGCTGGTATATCCAATTTTAAGCCTTTCTCATTCACTTTGAGAAAGGCTTTTTTTTTCTCCAAAAATTAAAAACATAAATCATATAAAATGTATTACAACGAAAACACAGTTATTTATCTCGATGGACAATTCGCAAGAGCCAATGAAGCTTCAACCGACTTATACAGTCAAACAATGCACTATGGTTATGGTGTTTTTGAAGGTATTCGTGCATATGCCACAACAGATGGCACAAGTATTTTCAAAGCAAAAGAGCATTATGACCGATTAAAAAATTCAGCAGAACTAATCAATATTCCTTTTAATTATGAAGTTCAAGATTTAATAGATGCCACTTATGAATTATTAGAAAAAAATAATTTAACTGATGCTTATGTTCGACCATTAGTTTTTTGTGATCCAAATATGTCACTCTCTAGACCTAATAAAGTTTCAGTTGTGATCTGCGCTTGGGAGTGGGGAGCTTATTTAGGAGATAAACAATTGCGTTTAACAGTATCTTCTTACTGTCGTCCGCATCCACGATCTATAAAAATTGATGCTAAAGTTTGCGGACATTACGTAAACTCAATTCTTGCAACCAACGAAGCAAAAGACAAAGGTTTTGATGAGGCATTATTATTAGATAGCGATGGTTACTTAGCTGAAGGACCAGGAGCAAATTTATTCTTCGAAAAAGATGGTGTGTTATACACCCCTCAATTAGGAAATATTCTTCCAGGAATTACACGTGCAACCGTATTGGAATTAGCAGAAAAACTAGGAATGGAAGTAAAATTAGGCCTCTATACTCCTGAAGTATTAGCTGAAGCAGATAGTGCTTTTTATTGTGGAACAGCAGCTGAAGTAATTGGAATTGCTTCGGTTGATGAGAGAGAATTTCCACTGAATTGGAATGATTCACTAGGCAAAAAAATACAAGAAGCCTATTCAAAATTGGTAAGGAAATCTCATAAAACTTTAAGTTTAGTTTACTAATGAAAACACTTAACAAATACAGCAAAACCATAACGCAAGACGAGTCGCAACCTGCTGCACAAGCGATGCTCTACGGTATCGGACTTACTGAGGAAGATATGCAAAAAGCTCAAGTAGGGATTGTAAGTACTGGTTATGAGGGTAATACTTGCAATATGCATCTAAACGATCTTGCAAAAGCCGTGAAATTTGGAGTTAAAGCAGAGAATTTAGTCGGTTTGATTTTCAATACTATTGGCGTAAGTGATGGAATTTCAAACGGGACAGACGGAATGCGATTCTCTTTGGTTTCACGAGATGTTATAGCAGATTCAATAGAAACTGTGGTGAGTGCACAATGGTACGACGCAGTCTTAGCTGTTGTAGGTTGTGATAAAAATATGCCAGGTTCTGTTATGGCAATGGGAAGGTTGAATCGTCCATCTATAATGATTTATGGCGGAAGTATTCATTCAGGGAAATGGAAGGGCGAATCTTTAAATATAGTTTCAGCATTTGAAGCATTAGGAAAGAAATTCAATAACACCATAACGCCAGAAGATTTTAAAGGTGTAATACAAAATGCTTGTCCAGGAGCTGGTGCATGTGGCGGGATGTACACTGCCAATACTATGGCTTCGGCTATCGAAGCTTTGGGAATGAGTTTGCCCTATAGTTCATCAAACCCTGCTTTAAGTGTAGAAAAAAACCAAGAGTGCTTAGACGCGGGAAAAGCAATTAGAATTTTACTAGAAAAGGACATCAAACCAAAGGACATAATGACCAAAAATGCATTCGAAAATGCAATAACAATGGTTACTGTGCTCGGCGGATCTACCAATGCAGTTCTTCATTTGGTAGCTATGGCACATTCAGTAGATATCGAACTAACCTTAACTGATTTTCAGAGAATAAGTGATAAAGTTCCAGTTTTAGCCGATTTAAAACCAAGTGGGAAATATTTAATGGAGGATTTACACGCTGTAGGTGGTGTACCAGCAGTAATGAAGTACTTACTTAGCAATAATTTACTACACGGCGATTGCTTGACGGTTACAGGAAAAACAGTTGCTGAAAACTTAGCAGATGTCTCAAATTTAACTGTAGGTCAGGATGTTTTTCATTCCTTAAATAATCCATTAAAACCTACGGGGCACTTACAAATTCTTTTCGGAAATCTCGCTTCAAAAGGATCAGTGGCAAAAATCAGCGGGAATGAAGGGAGTTATTTTGAAGGTACAGCCAAAGTTTATGACGATGAATATGCAGCTATTACAGGTATAAAAACGCGAGAAGTAAAAACTGGCAATGTAGTAGTAATCCGTTTTTGCGGACCAAAAGGTGGTCCTGGTATGCCAGAGATGTTAAAACCAACTTCCGCTATTATGGGTGCAGGATTAGGAAAAGATGTGGCATTAATTACCGATGGAAGATTTTCAGGGGGCACACATGGATTTGTAGTTGGCCATATAACCCCTGAAGCCTATGACGGAGGAACTATTGCTTTGGTAAAGGATGGAGACTCTATCACTATTGATACAAAAAATAATACACTTCATTTAAAAGTAAGTGAAGAGGAGTTATCCAAACGAAAGGAAGAATGGAAACGTCCAAACCTCAAAGCAACTAAAGGAGTTTTATACAAATATGCCAAATGTGTTTCATGTGCTTCAACAGGATGTGTAACGGATTAATAATTACTTAAAAAAGGAAAATGAACTTAACAAAATTAACAGGTGCGCAGGCTGTAGTAGAATCGTTATTAGTCGAGCAAGTTGATACAATTTTCGGTTATCCAGGAGGAGCCATAATGCCGATATATGATGCTTTGTATGATTATGAAAGTACAGTGAATCATATTTTAGTGCGTCACGAACAAGGCGCGATTCACGCAGCACAAGGATACGCGAGAACTTCAGGGAAAACAGGTGTGGTTTTCGCAACTTCTGGACCTGGAGCTACCAATTTAATCACAGGTTTAGCCGATGCAATGATAGACTCAACTCCTTTGGTTTGTATTACAGGACAAGTGGCTTCACATCTTTTGGGAACGGATGCTTTTCAAGAAACTGATGTAGTGGGTATTTCTATGCCAATAACCAAATGGAATTGCCAAGTAACTAAAGCCGAAGACATTCCTGAGGCAATTGCCAAAGCATTTTATATCGCTCAATCTGGCCGTCCTGGTCCTGTATTAATAGATATAACCAAGGATGCACAGTTTAGCGAAACAGACTTCGATTATAAAAAATGCACAAACATCCGTAGTTATTATCCAAGACCTAAGTTAAATAAGTCCGTTGTTGAAGAAGCCGCGAAATTAATAAATGAAGCCAAAAAACCTTATTTACTTATTGGTCAAGGTATAATGCTTTCTAATGCAGAAGAAGAGTTGCTGGAGTTTGCTGAAAAGTCTGGAATTCCAGTGGCATCAACACTTTTGGGGCTAGGAGCATTTCCTAATAACCACCCGCAATACGTCGGATTTTTAGGAATGCACGGAGATTACGCTCCTAATATTAAAACAAATGAATGCGATGTGCTAGTTGCTATCGGAATGCGTTTCGACGACAGAGTTACTGGTGATGTTTCAAGGTATGCCAATCAAGCAAAAGTGGTTCATGTAGACATCGATGCTGCCGAATTGAATAAAATAATTAAAGCGGATGTGGCTGTACATTCCGATGCAAAAGAAGCCTTAAGAATTTTAATTGATTTAGTTGACGCAAAGCAACATACCTCTTGGTTACAAGAGTTTAGAGATGCTAAAAAAATAGAAGTTGAAACTCTTCAGGAAAGTGCAAAAGAAGATTATTCAGAAGAATTGAAAATGGATGAAGTAGTTAAAATGCTTTCTCAACTTACCAACGGAGAAGCAGTAGTAGTTACCGATGTCGGGCAACATCAAATGATGACCGCTAGGTATTATCAATACAACAAAACTAAAAGCAACGTAACATCTGGTGGATTAGGGACTATGGGCTTTGCACTTCCTGCGGCTATAGGAGCAAAATTCGGGGCACCGGATAAACCTGTGGTAGCGATAATCGGGGATGGTGGCTTTCAAATGACGTTGCAAGAATTAGGTACCATTATGCAAAGTGATGTCAATCTAAAAGTCATCATTTTAAACAATCGTTTCTTAGGAATGGTGCGTCAATGGCAACAGATGTTTTTTGAAAAACGCTATTCATTCACAAATATGGTAAGTCCGGACTTTGTAGCACTTTCTCAGGCTTATAGTATTGAAGCGAGTAAAGTTGAAGCCCGAGAGGATTTAAAAAATGGATTATTAAAAATGCTGAATCACAACGGATCTTACCTATTGGAAGTAATGGTGGCAAAGGAAGAAAATGTCTTCCCAATGATGACCACTGGTGCCTCAGTTTCAGAAGTGCGATTAAACTAAAAAGAAATGAAAAAAACATATACAGTATCAGTATTTACAGAGAATAGTATCGGGATGATGAATCGCGTCACGATAATCTTTACGCGTAGACATTTAAACATCGATAGTATTACAGCTTCAGAATCGGAAGTGAAAGGAGTGTTTAGATATACCATAGTTTTAAGAACAACTAGAGAGCAGGTCGATAAAGTTGTCGGGCAGCTGGAAAAATTAATCGATGTGTTTAAAGCCTTTGTACACGAAGATTCGGAAGTAGTACATCAAGAAATTGCCTTGTACAAAATTAAAACAGCAAGCTTAACCAATGGTGATGTTGAAAAAGTAATCCGAGAACATCATGCTAGAATACTAACCGTTGATCCACAATTTATGGTTATTGAAAAAACTGGGCACGTAGCAGAAACTCAATTGTTATTCGAAAACTTGAAACCTTATGGAGTACTTGAGTTTGCACGCTCTGGAAGAGTGGCGGTTACTAAACCGATGAAAGAGTTTAGTACATATCTAAAAGAACTAGAAGAATCAAATCACAAATTATAAACAGATTAATAGATGTCTGGTCGAGCCTTTAAACTTGGCTCGAGGAGACATAAATAACGAATAACAAATACAGAAAAAATGGCAATAATAAATTTTGGAGGAGTACTAGAAAACGTAGTAAAAAGGGATGAGTTTCCACTTAATAAAGCACAAGAAGTATTAAAAAATGAAACGGTAGCGGTAATTGGTTATGGAGTACAAGGTCCAGGACAAGCCCTAAATTTAAAAGACAATGGCGTAAATGTAATTGTAGGACAACGTAAAGGTACTGGAAGTTGGAAAAAAGCATTAGCAGATGGCTGGGAAGAAGGAAAAACATTATTTGAAGTAGAAGAAGCTTGTGAGAAAGCTACAATAGTAATGAATTTACTTTCCGATGCTGGACAAATCCAGGCCTGGGATGGGATAAAAAAACACTTAACTAAAGGAAAAGCGTTATATTTTTCTCACGGATTTGGTGTAACATTTCACGAGAAAACAGGCATAGTACCACCGAAAGATGTGGATGTAGTTTTAGTCGCACCAAAAGGTTCTGGAACCTCACTTAGAAGTTTGTTTTTAAACGGGCAGGGCTTAAACTCTAGTTATGCGGTATTTCAAGATGCAACAGGAAACGCGAAAGAGCGAGTTTTAGCTTTAGGAATTGCAATTGGTTCTGGGTATTTATTTGAAACAACTTTTCAGAAAGAAGTTTATAGCGACCTAACTGGAGAGCGCGGAGTTCTAATGGGAGCTGTTGCTGGAATTTTTGAGGCACAATATACTGTTCTTCGCCAGCGCGGACATTCCCCTAGTGAAGCATTTAATGAAACAGTAGAAGAATTCACTCAAAGTTTAATGCCCCTAATAGCTGATAACGGAATGGATTGGATGTTCGCAAATTGTTCAACCACGGCACAACGTGGTGCGTTGGATTGGAAAGGAAAGTTTCGCAAAGCCACTGAACCAGTTTTAAATGAATTGTATGACAGTGTTGTTTCAGGAAAAGAAGCTGAGATAGTTATTGAAGCCAATAGCAAACCTGATTATCGCACAAAATTGGAAGAAGAATTAAACGTGATGAAAAACAGCGAATTGTGGCAAACCGGATTAGAAGTAAGAAAATTAAGACCAAAACAATAATGGAGCTATTAGAAAAAATATACGAAGCTAGAGAACGTATAAAAAACATTGCGGTTCACACCCCATTAATGAAAAATGAAAACTTGAGCGAGGAATTTTCCGCTCAGGTTTTCTTAAAACGAGAAGATTTGCAACCTATACGCTCGTATAAATTAAGAGGAGCATACAACAAAATAGTTTCGTTAACCAAAAATGAAAAACCAAAAGGAGTAGTTTGTGCAAGTGCTGGAAACCACGCACAGGGAGTTGCTTATGCTTGTAATAAACTAAATATAAGCGCGACGATTTTTATGCCCGTAACAACACCACTTCAAAAAACTAAACAAGTAAAACTCTTTGGAAAAGATAAAGTTACCATAGTATTAAAGGGTGACACTTTTGATGAATCATTTGAGGAAGCTAGTCGTTTTTGTGATAAAAATGATGCGATTTTTATTCATCCATTCGATGATGAAAAAGTAATGGCAGGGCAGGGGACTATTGGTTTAGAATTATTGGATGATTCAGAAAATGCTATAGATTATTTATTTCTACCAATTGGTGGAGGAGGACTAGCTGCTGGTGTAAGCACAGTTTTTAAAAAGTTGAGTCCGCAAACAAAAATTATTGGAGTAGAACCTGCCGGTGCTCCTTCTATGAAAAATTCTATTGAAAAAAACACGAATACAACCCTAGAGGAAATAGATAAATTTGTTGATGGGGCTTCGGTTAAACGGGTAGGCGATAAAACTTTTAAAGTTTGTAAGAACAGATTAGACGATATTATTCTTGTTCCTGAAGGGAAAATTTGCACAACTATACTACGGCTGTACAATGAAGAGGCAATAATCGTAGAACCTGCTGGTGCATTAACTATTTCTGCTCTTGATTTTTATAAAGATAAAATTAAAGGGAAAAATGTGGTTTGTGTGATAAGCGGTAGCAATAACGACATTACAAGAACCGAAGAAATAAAGGAACGTTCACTTCTATATGAAGGCTTAAAGCATTACTTTTTATTACAGTTTCCACAACGTCCAGGAGCTTTAAGAGAATTTATGAATCAAATTTTAGGCCCTAATGATGATATAGCCTATTTTCAATATTCCAAAAAAAACAACAAGGAAATTGGACCAGTGGTAGTAGGAATTGAATTGCAAAATAAGAAAGACTTATTACACATTGAAGAAAAACTAAATTCCAAAAAATATACCTATCAATATTTAAATGGAAATAAAGACTTATTTACACATCTTATCATCTAAATCATACCCTTAATTTAGAATTCTAAAACTTTAATAATACAAACTTATTTGAATACTGTTAAAAGTTGAAATAACCCTTATAACAATTATAAGAGCAAATTGAAAAATATTAAGTTTGTTAGCCAAATCAAAAAAAATATCATGAAAAAATTTTACACTTTATTAGTATTAGTATCTATTCTCAACGTCTCTCTAGTTAATGCTCAAGAATACTTTTCCTTCGAGGCTGAAGAGGGGTATACTTTAGGTAATATTGACGGACAGCAAGGATGGACAACAACAGGACTTGGAAATGGTGAAAGAACCGAACTACAGATAATTACAGATGAATTGGCCAAAATTGGAGAAAGATCTTTAAAGATTAATCACGATCCACAAGCATCTTCGCAACCATTACCCATTATGGGAGCTTTTCACTCTTTAGATACACCTTTAGACAGAACAAATTTTTCTATGAGTTATAGCATAAATGTTGCGAATCCACCAGGAGCTAACTCGTCTATTTTTGCATTAGAATGTGGTAGCATTGTGGACGAAAAATTAGTTTTAGAAATTTATTTCTCTTACGACGGAAGAATCCTAATACTAGAGAATGCAGGAGATGAATTCATCGTTACAGAAATTGGAAACTGGCAGGAGGATACTTGGTATGATATTGCAATTTCTGGAGAGGGGGAAGTAGTATCTTACTACTTGAATGGAGAGCTTAAACACGAAGGTGCATTATTGTACAACATTGATGATTTAAGATTTGCACACGACAATTTTTCGGGTAGTGCATTTTTCGACGATATTTCAATAAATTATGCTCCTCTTGGCGTACAAGATGTGAGTGCTACTTCATGGAACATTTATCCTAATCCAGTAGAAAGTGTTTTAAACTTGAGTGGATTAGAGGAAGCAAATAGCCTTACAATTTTTGATATTTCAGGAAAAAAACTAGAGCAATTCAATGAATTCACAAACCAAATTGATTTAAGTCATTTACAAAATGGAATTTATTTATTGCAGTTAGACACTCAGAATGGTCCTGTAACAAAAAAGTTTATTAAAAAATAATTACTCTGATTAAATTTTAAATAGTGAGACTTTATAAGTATCGACTTTAATTTCAGAATTAGGACCGCTATAAGCGCCATCAATAAAATTAAATGCAATGTAAGTTAACATTGATAATTTTGTTGATGGCGTTTCTTTTTATCGTGTAGGCTAAATTCTTTTAAGTTTTTATATAGAAACTATAACCTGTTTATAAATCAATTTTTATAGATTAAATTGGAGTTTTAAAAAGTAATATGCTGAATTAACTTATCTATTTTGAAGAAGGAAAATAAGAAAATAAAAAAGCCATGGCCCACCAAAGCAGCGATGACTCAGGTATATGAAAAGAAGCTTTGGGGAAATAATAACACTGATTTTTATTCAGGAGAAGGTTCACATCACCCAGATTTAGTAAATCCATATATTGATGTGGTAACTTCTTTTCTAAATTCTTTTGAAGAACCTATCACAGTTTGTGATTTAGGTTGCGGTGATTTTAATATAGGAAAAGAATTATTTAAAAAAACTGAAAAATATATAGGAGTAGATATTGTTGAAGCGTTAATTCAACGTAACAAATCACTTTTTAAAGCAGAAAACTTAGAATTTTATTGCTTAGATGTTGCTGTTGATAACTTACCCTTAGCTGATTGTGTGTTGCTTAGGCAAGTACTTCAGCATTTATCGAATTCCGAAGTACAACAAATAGTAAGTAAGCTAGGCGTTTATAAATATGTTGTTTTAACAGAACATCTACCCGAGGGAGAATTCATTCCTAATAAAGATATAATATCAGGACAAGGAATTAGGCTGAAAAAACAGAGTGGAATTAATTTGTTGCTGCCTCCATTTAACATGAAAGTAATTGATGAAAAACAATTGTTAGCTATTCAATTAAAAGACCGTCCAGGGGTTATAGTTACAACACTTTATAAATTATTTTTTTTAGGTTGTAACAATTGATACTTGCGTTTACCATTTTATTTAGTTGTTACAGAGTACTTTTCAGATATAAATTTTGAGTGAAGCAGTTTCAATTATTTATCTTTATGGAATATTATTTATATAAAAATCAATAGGTTATGTCCAATGTAAGTAATCCATTAGTAAAGTTAATTGAAGAAGGTGAAAAATTTATAATAAAGCAGATGTCTGCAAAGGGTGGGCAACTATTACCTAAACATCAAGCAACAGACGAATCGGTTGTGGTGGTAAGAAAAGGGGAGTGCATCATAAATTTTTCAGAAAAGGAATATTATTTAAAACAAGGTGATTGTTTAATCATACCGCAAAACGTATTGCATCAAATTAAAGTTATTCACGACTTTCAAGCACTTCATATTATGCCTAAAAATATTCAATTTGAATTCACAAAATAAACTTCTTCCCATGCAGTTTTGTCAAGGCTAGTAAAAATAGTTTCTTCAAATAATTATAAATCATCTAGTAAACCTATTTTTACACTTTAATTATCTAAAGTAATTTTAAGAATGGGATTTAACATTGTTTTATTTGAACCTGAAATACCTACAAATACTGGTAATATTGGACGATTGAGCTTGGGTTCTGGGTCGAATTTACATTTAGTAAAACCATTTGGATTTGAAATAGATGATAAGCGTTTAAAAAGAGCTGGACTTGATTATTGGAAGAATATCACCGTTCATATTTATGAAAGTATCGATGAATTTTATTCGAAAAATAAGGGTAAAAACTTTGTTTATTTTTCAAGTCACGGTACAAAAGACTACTGCGAGATAGATTTTAAAGATGATATGTTCTTGATTTTTGGAAAAGAATCAACAGGTTTACCTGAAAGAGTTATTTCAGAAAATCAGGATTTACTTTATAATATACCAATTTACAGCCCACATATTCGAAGTTTAAATCTTGCTAATGCAGTGGGAATAGTCGTTTATGAGGGCATAAGAAATCTTAAAGCCAAAAATATATAGCGCTAAAACTTAAGAAGGAATCTTTCTTCAACCTCATTCAGGCCACATTACATTCAAATAAAATTTATTAAATTTTAAAAATTTCTTTTCTCACTTATTTATTAATCGTAATATTGCGATATATAAATAAAAAAGAAAACGAAATATTTTTTAAGTATTTTATTTCGAGTTTTTTTACCTATAAGCTAACCTTAGAAAATGAATAATAAAATAGTGTTGTTTTCAGAAATTGAAAAAACAATTAGTTCTTTAAATACAGCTAGTATCAGTAAAGAGCGACAAACAAGTTTACAACCTTTAGTTGATTATATTCAATTAAAAGTTTTAAATAATGAAAGTATCCGTCTTAATTTTATCTGCACCCATAACTCACGCAGAAGTCATTTTGCTCAAATTTGGGCGCAAGCAATTGCTTGTTATTTTAACATAAATAAATTCTTCAGTTACTCAGCGGGAACAGAAGCCACAGCACTTTTTCCTAAGGTAGTAGAAACATTAAAAATTTCAGGTTTTCAAATTCGTGTAATATCAGAAGGGGAGAATCCTATTTATAGTATTAAATACGGAGAGAATCCTCATCCAATTATTGGTTTTTCGAAAACATTGGAAGATGATTTCAATCCGAAATCTAAATTTGCAGCAATTATGACTTGCGACTCAGCTAACGAAGCTTGTCCATTTGTTTCAGGTGCAGAAATTCGAATCCCAATTACTTTTGAGGACCCTAAAGCGTATGATAACACCCCACTAGCAACTGAGAAATACAGAGAAAGGAGTTTGCAAATTGCAACTGAATTATTCTACATTTTCACTCAAATAAAATTATAAAGGAATGGCATCAAAAAAAATGAGTTTTTTAGACAGAAACCTAACTTTGTGGATATTCGTAGCTATGGCATTTGGTGTTGGATTGGGTTACTTCTTCCCATCATTTCCAGATATTATTAATTCATTGAGTAGCGGAACTACAAACATTCCTATTGCCATAGGTTTAATATTAATGATGTATCCACCTTTAGCAAAAGTGAACTACGCATTGCTTCCAAAGGTATTTAAGGACACTAAAATTCTGTCTATATCTTTATTTCTGAATTGGATTATCGCTCCCGTTCTGATGTTCATTCTTGCCATTACTTTTTTAAGAGATTATCCCGAATATATGGTAGGAGTCATTTTGATTGGTTTGGCTCGCTGTATTGCAATGGTTTTAGTTTGGAATAATCTTGCAGAAGGTAGTAGTGAATATGGAGCAGGATTAGTCGCTTTAAACAGTATTTTTCAAGTGTTTGCTTATAGTTTTTACGCCTGGATATTTATAACCATTCTACCACCTTATTTTGGATTTGAGGGCGCAATAGTAGATATATCAATAGCTACAATAGCTGAAAGTGTAGCAATTTATCTCGGGATTCCATTTGTTTTAGGGATTTTAAGCCGACTTATCTTGGTAAAAGCAAAAAGTGAAGAATGGTATTCAAAGAAATATATACCCGCAATTTCACCAATAACACTAATTGCTTTATTATTTACAATTGTAGTGATGTTCTCATTGAAAGGTGAATTAATTGTAGAAATACCGATGGATGTACTTATAATAGCTGTTCCCTTATTATTGTATTTTTCCTTGATGTTTATTATTTCTTTCTTCTTTACACGAGCATTAGGAGCAAGTTATGACAAGACTGCTTCAGTAGCTTTTACTGCAGCTGGAAATAATTTTGAATTGGCTATTGCAGTTGCCATAGCGGTTTTCGGTTTGAATTCAGGACAAGCCTTTGCAGGGGTTATTGGGCCCTTAGTGGAAGTTCCTGTATTAATATTATTAGTTCGTGTTTCATTCTGGTTACGCGATAAGTATTTTAAGAAGGATTGAGAGTAGATTCTGAAGTCTCTTTTACAGTATATTTCAAAAAATAGAATCATTTAGGTGTTTGAATTTAACTAACTTTATAAATGATAAAGAGATTAAATAACAATAATTTAGAGGTAGCTGGTCTAATTCAAAATATTCTTCACCACTCTTATGTCGTTGAGGCTGAACTTTTAAAAGTAGATGATTTTCCTCCTTTAAAAAGAACTTTAGGAAGTTATCAAAATAGTGAGAATTTATTTTTCGGGTACTTTAAAAATGAAAAGTTAGCTGGCGTTATTGAATTAGAACTTTTAGAAAACTTTATTGACATCAATAGCTTAGTGGTTCATCCAAATTTTTTTAGACTAGGGATTGCTGGAGCGTTATTGGATTTTGTACTTGACAATTATAAATTCTATTCTTTTAAAGTAGAAACAGCGGCTAAAAACATTCCTGCAGTAGAACTCTATTATAAATTCGAGTTTAAAGCAATTAAGTATTTCGAGACTGATTGTGGAATAAAGAAAGTTGCGTTTGAAAGGTTCTCTATAAAATAGAGTAATTCACTATTAAACTGTTAACTTACTGCAAGAATTACCGCTTACCAAGAAAACCCTAAGTATCTTTGCCGAAAATAATTATATGCCCAATACATTTTCCAATTTAGGAATAAATTCTAAACTACAACAAAGTCTAGCCGAATTAAATATTACTGTACCAACAGATATTCAACAAAAAACAATCCCATTAATCTTGAGTCAAGATAAAGACGTTGTTGCACTAGCAAAAACGGGGACTGGAAAAACTGCTGCATTTGGATTACCTCTTTTGCAAGTTATAGATTCCAAAAAAACTAATATACAAGTAGTCATTCTTGCACCTACACGAGAACTAGGTCAACAAATACACACTAATTTAGTTTCTTTTAGCTCACATAGCCCTGAAATTAGTATTGCCTCAGTATGTGGTGGTATTCCTATAAAACCTCAGATAGAGCGTTTGAAAATCCCAACTCATATTGTAGTTGCCACTCCAGGACGTTTGGTAGACTTAATAAACAGAAAAGCCATTGATCTAAAAAATACTTCGTATTTAGTTTTAGATGAAGCGGATGAGATGGTAAGTGCACTTAAAACCGATTTGGATTTAATCATTCAGGAAACTCCAAAGAATAGAAGAACGTTATTGTTTACTGCTACCATGCCTGGAACTATAAAACAGTTAGTCCAAAATTATATGAACAAAAACGTAGTTCATATTGAGGCGGATATGGAAACCGTGGGACATCAAGGCATAGAGCATCAGTTTTTAGTAGTAGAACCTATAGAAAAGCTTGATATTCTGCTTCACCTTTTAAGTTCGAAAGAAGGAGAACGAGGAATTATATTTTGTAAAACTAAAGCTGCTGTAAATAAACTAGCAAAGAATTTAGCTATAAATAAATTTTCGTCAGGAGCTATACACGGAAGTCTTTCACAACCTATTCGCGATCGAGTAATGGGACAGTTTAGAGAAGGTCATATCGATATACTTGTTGCAACAGATCTTGCGGCAAGAGGACTTGATGTAAAAGAAATTAGTTACGTTGTAAATTATCACTTACCCGATACTTATGAAACTTACGTTCACAGAAGTGGTAGAACAGCTAGAGCGGGAGCAAAGGGGCTTTCGGTTACTATTTTACAACAAGAAGAAGTGTTTGAAATTCCTGAGTTCGAAGAAGAATTAGGGATTGTTTTTAACGAAATGAATAAGCCTGACGCCCAAAGCACTGAAGAAAACAACACTTTACTATGGGCTAAGAAAATTTTTAAAACAAAACCAAACCGAACAATATCACCTGAGTTTAGAGAGAAAATAGGCACTGTATTTCATCATTTGACCAAAGAGGAATTAATTGATAAAGTTCTTGCTCATCAACTCGCTCAAACTACTATTGCAGCGCCAAAGGAAGAAGCACCAACAAAGAAAAAGAAGAAAAAGAAATAATGGCAAACGAGATAAAAGACCAACAGGATATTCTGGCAAAGCTGAACATTTCAGCTTTAAATCCTATGCAGGAGAAAGCTATTGAAACAATAAATACCAATTCAAATACAATCCTCTTATCCCCAACGGGTACAGGTAAAACCTTGGCTTTCTTATTGCCTATTTTAGATGGTTTAAATGTAGATAATCCAGAAGTTCAAGCATTAATTGTGGTTCCTACACGAGAATTGGCTATTCAAATTGAGCAGGTAGTCAGAAATATGGGTTCAGGCTTTAAAGTAAATGCAGTTTACGGAGGCAGGTCGAAGAGTAAAGATAAAATAGAACTCAAACATACCCCGGCAATATTAATTGGTACACCTGGTAGAATTTTAGATCATTTTGACGATGCCCGCTTTTCTAAAGCAAGTATAAACACTTTAGTTTTAGATGAGTACGACAAATCTCTTGAGATAGGATTTGAAAGTGAAATGAGTGAAATCTTAAGTGAATTAAACAGTGTAAGTAAACGTATTCTAACATCTGCAACACAAGGAGTTGGAGTTCCAAAGTTTGTGAATTTAATCAATCCAATTGTTTTAGATTTTTTAACTGAAACTTCAGATCCAAAACTTTCAATTAAAACTGTGGTTTCTGAAGAAAAAAATAAGCTTCAAGCCTTATTGAATCTTGTAAAGTATTTGGGGTATCAACCAGGAATTATCTTTTGCAACTTTCGCGAAAGTATCGATATGGTTAGTGATTTTCTTAATGATAATAGGGTAAGCCATACTTGTTTTTCAGGTGGAATGGAACAAAAGGATAGAGAAAGAGCTCTTATAAAATTTAGAAATGGAACTAGTCAGATACTGGTATCTACCGATCTTGCTGCAAGAGGAATTGACATTCCAGAGTTAAAATACATTATACATTATGAGCTTCCGCTTTCGGCTGTTGAGTTTACACACAGAAACGGTAGAACAGCTAGAGTAAATGAGAAGGGTACAGCTTATGTGCTAAAATGGAAAAATCAGCTTTTACCTGATTTTATTGAAAAAACAGATCCAATAGAAATCCCTAGAGTTACCTCACAAGTTCAACAGCAACTAGAAACGCTTTTTATTTCAGGAGGAAGAAAAGACAAAATATCTAAAGGCGATATTGCTGGCCTATTTATAAAGCAAGGAAATATAAGTCAAGAACAGTTGGGGAATATTGAATTAAAACAAGACTGTGCCTTTGTAGCTGTTCCTTTAGAGCTAGCGGATGATTTAGTTAATAAATTAAACAACAGCCGACTTAAAAAGAAAAAAGTAAGAATTTATATCCTTTAATTTATAGGTTTTAACCTTAGACTTTTCATCTCACTTGTAATTTTATAAAATGAAGTTTTATAAAATGCTAATTATAAGATATTAAGACGTACTTTCGCGGCCGCAAAAATAGCGAGCATATGAAACGCATAAACGAATATAAAAAACTCTTTGGAGTTGAAAAAGAGATAGAATTAAAGGCTTTAAAAACTAGTTACCGCAATCTAGTAAAAGAGTGGCACCCCGATAAATTTCAAGAAGGTGATCCACTACGTGAAGAAGCAGAGTTAAATTCCCGTAAAATTATCGACGGGTATCATTTTTTAGTAAGTATAGCACCAGAAACTAAAGCTGCAAACCTAGAAGAATTTACCGATACTGTTACAAACGCTGGAATCGCTGATTTTCAACACAAAGGAATGCTTTTAGAAATTACTTACTTAGATGGTAGTACTTATGAATTCTTTGGAGTAGCTAGATCGATCTTTATAAAAATGGTAAATAGCGACAAATTAAACCGTTTTGCTAAACGAACAATTTATCCAAATTATTTATATAGAAAATCGAAACGAATGATGGAGCATGCTTAATTATTAGGCAGCACAAAGTTGTGTAAAACATTATTGAAAGCGCTTCAAATTTAAATGAAGCGCTTTTTTATTATACCAGATTAATTATTTAAGCATATTCAAATTCTAATAATTGAATATTACTTTTTATCCTTTCCTTCACAATATCCATCATTCGCTTATTCAATGCGGATGAATTTTGAATATATTTTTGATATTCATCTAAGGTAAATTGTCCGATAATAATTCCTTTTAGAGAGTTTCGAAACTTAATATCCTTATTGATAGAGTTATCAATGTATTCAAGTTTTTTTTCGACGTTGAGATCATAAAATACATTTTTATGCTTGGCAATATAATTGCGAAATACAGCTAGTAGCAAATCGCCTTGTAGTTTGATAATTGGTCTAATTGTTTTGTTTTGAAAACATTCATCATCAGACATTTGAGGATTGACTTTAGCTGAAGAAATTTCTGGACGCATTAAAAGCAGTAAACTATCACGAGTTTCCATAATGTGTTTTTCTTAAAGTTATAAAATAACAAGCCTATACTGATGCATTTCTCAATTAGTTATAAACGTATTTTCAACAATAGGAAATAATGTTATTATATTTGAAGAAAACTTGACCTCCTCTGGTTTTGGGTATTATATTTATGGCTTAGAAATACCTATAACCTAAAGATGAAACTATAATATTATATGAAAATATTCTCAGCAGAACAATTATACGAAGCAGATAAAATTACTTTAGAGCAACAACAAATTACCACCGAAGAGTTAATGGAGCGAGCAGGCGCTCAAATTTTTAATTGGTTTCACGAACGTTTAAATGGTGCTTCTGTACCAATTCATATTTTTTGCGGAATTGGTAACAATGGTGGGGATGGCTTGGTTTTAGGTAGATTATTGATTGAATCCGGCTATAATGTTATAGTGTATGTGGTTAATTGTAGCGATAAACGTTCTAAAAGCTTTCTTTACAATTATGATTTAATTAAAAATGTAACCAAGGATTGGCCAATTTTAATGAAGGGTGAAAATGATTTCCCAGAAATTGATCCTGAGGATATAATAGTAGATGCTATTTTCGGAATTGGTCTAAACCGTTGTCCAGACGGATGGGTAAAGAAATTAATTCAACATTTAAATGCTATTCCTGCTTTTAAATTAGCTGTTGATATACCAAGTGGTCTGTTTCCTAATACAGCTTTAAAGGATGAAGCTGCTGTTTTAAGAGCAAACCATACGCTAACGTTTCAAACTCCAAAGCTTGCTTTCTTTTTACCTGAAACAGCTCAATTTGCTCCTAGTTTTGACTTATTAGATATTGGATTAGATAGAGAGTTTCTTGTAAATACGAAGCCATTAGCCCAAATAATTTCTAAGCCTGAAGCACAAAACTTATACAAACATCGTGAACGATTTGCACATAAAGGAAATTATGGTCACGCGTTGATTGTTGCTGGAAGTTACGGCAAAATTGGAGCTGCTGCTATTTCAACAGCTGCAACTTTTAGAATTGGAGCCGGTATGATTACTACTTTTATTCCTAAATGTGGATATTCTATTCTACAAACTACAGTGCCTGAAGCAATGGTTGCTACAGATATAGAAGAAGAATTTATAAGTAAAATTAATGTTGACTTTGAACCCTCTGCGATTGGAGTTGGAATGGGTATCGGGAAAAGAGAACACACAGTTGAAGCATTAAAAAACCTATTTAGGAACTTTAATTCACCAATGGTAATAGATGCTGATGCTATAAATTTAATTGCCGAAAATAAAGAATTGCTAAAACTTCTTCCTAAAAATTCAATTTTAACGCCACACCCTGGTGAATTACAAAGGCTTGTTGGTAAGTGGGAAGATGATTACGATAAAATAGAGAAAGTAAAGAAGTTCTCAATTAAACACGAGGTTTTAGTTGTAATAAAAGGAGCTCATTCAATTACAATTTTTGGTGATACTCTTTATTTAAATAGCTCAGGGAATCCGGGTATGGCTACGGCAGGTAGTGGAGATGCGCTTAGCGGTGTTATTACAGGATTATTATCTCAGGGCTATGATCCATTAACATCATGTGTGTTTGGGGTATATATGCATGGATTTGCAGGAGATCTAGCTGTAAATCAAATGGGATATGAAGCTGTTATGGCAAATGATATTATTAATAATATAGGTGAAGCATATATGATGCTATTTGCAAAAGACCAATCTGAAGGGGAAAACAACTAATAAAAAACCACGAATATTAGATTCAGATATAATTAGAATCTTCTATTCGTGGTCTAATATAATTAGGTAAATTCTTTTTAAATTAACTCATCAAATATTTTTCTTAATTCAGGGTCTGAAGGTCTAGGCGCATCAGCTGAAACAATATTTCCTTCGGTATCAATCAAAATAAATCTAGGGATTCCAAGAATAGCGTAATCCACAACAAATTTCGATTTCCAATTGTTATCTGCCATCAGTTGAATACCTACTAATTCTTTCTCAGTAACCATACTTTTCCACTTGTCGTAGTCTTTTGGTTCATCAATAGAAATGCTTACAAATTGGATGTTTTTATCCTCATAGTCATTCTCAACTTCTTTTAGGAAAGGAATTTCACGTAAACAAGGTCCGCACCATGTTGCCCAAACATCCACATAAACATATTTACCTCTTAAATCTTCTAAAGATGTAGTGCCTCCCTTATGGTTTTCATAGTTGAAAGTAGGAGAGGGGTTACCCTTAGTAATTACTTTTAATTTGTTGTATTGCTCAGTAAGCTTAGCTAAATTTTCAGGATTCGGATTACTGTTCTTATAAATATTATAAGCTTCTTCTAGGTTATCATCAGCTTTAAGGCCAAACTGTAAATAAGAACTCATCATTCTGTCCTTAGCATATCCGTTTGGAAGAGCTTCGTTTATTTTATTTAAGAAAAGAATAGTTTCGTTCGCATCTGTATTTTGTGAAGCTTCTTCTGAAACTAATCTGTTGTAATGTACTTGAAGTAAGTTTTGATACGCTGCAGAATTTCTAAAAGCTAAAGTGTCTTTAAAGTTTATGTCTTTAAGTTCATTGTAAAATTCTTTTGAAACTTCAAATTCTTTATTCCCAGAGAAATGACGATGCCCACTCTTATAATTTTCTATCATAATGGCTCGCGCATATTTGTCTTCTTCAGCTAAGCTTTTCTTAAAGTTATCATTAGCGATTTTACTCTCCTTAAAAAGAGAATCTAAACTTTTCTGGTTTTCATCTATTTGTTTTAAAAATGCATTTTCATCCTTAGAGAATAACTCTTTTAAATCTACATTTTGCTCATTCCAAAGATATTTTGCAGCCAAGAAATTATTAATATCCGCTAAATCTCCAGTGTATTTTAAGCTTTCATCAAATTCTGCTGCATTTAAAGTTACCGATAGGTTTTTACCTTTTTCTAAATATATTTCAGTGCGTTCGCGACCAACATAGAGTTCATAAAACCCATCTTTTTTTATATTTAAAGTATCTACAAAACTCCCCGTTTCAGAGATTGGCACTCTTGATTCAAAACCATTGCCACGAACAAATGCTGTTTCACCAGTGTTATTTGTAACGCTACCATTAATAACGGTATAAGTAGGTTTTTCTTCAGTATTACAAGAAACGATGAAAAGCGCTATAATAATCCAACTTAATTTTTTCATTTTTAATATTTTAAAATTATGACTTACAAAATTAGGGCTTTTGAAAGATAGAAAAGGTGGTAAGGCGGGCAAAAATCAGTATTTTTGTGAAAACAAAACAATTATAATGCAAGACACACATTACATCAGCTCTGAAATTCTTGACTTAGAGTTAATTAAGGATATATTAGATAATCATAAAAAGCTTGATCTTTCTGAAGAAGCCCAACTTAATATTAATAAATCCCGTGAATATTTAGTAAACAAAATAAAGGATAACGAGACTCCTGTTTACGGTATAAATACTGGTTTTGGTTCATTGTGTAATGTGAAAATTACCTCTGATAACCTTTCAAAACTACAAGAAAACCTCGTAATGAGTCACGCTTGTGGTACAGGGGAATTTGTTCCAAAACCTATAATTAAACTTATGCTTTTGTTGAAAATACAATCCTTAAGTTATGGTTATAGTGGCGTTCAGTTAGAAACCGTTAAGAGATTAATCGACTTTTATAATAACGATATTTTACCTGTTATTTATAATCAAGGAAGTTTAGGAGCTTCAGGAGACTTAGCGCCATTAGCACATCTATCTCTACCTTTATTAGGGAAAGGAGAAGTTTATTATGGTGGAGAGCGTTTAGCTTCTGAAAAGATTTTGAAAAAATTTAATTGGGAACCTATAAAGTTACAAGCTAAGGAAGGTTTAGCATTGTTAAATGGAACTCAATTTATGAGTGCTTATGGGGTGTACTGTTTACTTAAAAGTTACAAATTATCCTATTTAGCCGATTTAATTAGTGCTATTTCTATAGATGCGTTTGATTGTAATATGAGTCCATATAACGCTCTTGTGCATTTGGTAAGACCGCATAGAGGACAAGTAAAAACTGCGGAGCAAATTTTAGACTTTTTAGAAGGTAGTGAAATAGGAGTATCTGAAAAGAAAAACGTTCAAGACCCATATTCTTTCCGTTGTATCCCTCAAGTACACGGAGCCACAAAAGACACAATTCATTTCGTAAACAAAACTTTTAAAACTGAAATAAACTCAGTTACCGACAATCCAAACATTTTTGTAAAAGACGATTTAATTATATCTGGCGGTAACTTTCACGGTCAACCATTAGCATTAGCACTAGATTATTTAGCAATTGCAATGTCTGAACTAGGGAATATTTCTGAAAGAAGAACTTATCAATTGGTTTCGGGACTAAGAGATTTACCAGCTTTCTTAGTTAATAACCCAGGATTAAACAGTGGTTTTATGATTCCTCAATATACTGCTGCAAGTATAGTAAGCCAAAATAAACAATTGGCAGCTCCAGCTTCAGTAGATTCTATTGTTTCATCTAATGGTCAAGAAGATCACGTAAGTATGGGGGCTAATGGAGCAACTAAATGTTTACGTGTAATTGAAAACTTAGAAACCATTTTAGCCATTGAATTGATGAACGCTTCTCAAGCTTTAAAGTTTAGAGAACCAAAATCTTCATCTCCATTTATTGAATCATTCTTAAAGCCATATCGTTCTATTGTACCTTTTATTGAGAACGATAGAATTATGGCAGACGATATTCATGCAACGATTGCATTCATCCAATCCTTAGATGTTGATTCTGAAATAATATTTGATTAATATAACGCAAGCATATAACCAAATACTGAATTATGAAAAGTAAATTATCAATTCTTGTTTTTTTAATTTTAAATACTTCTGTATTTGCCCAGAGTTATAAGCCTTTGTTAGATAATATTAATGAATGGCATTTTACAACTTGCTTTTCTGGATGCTTAACAGACGCCTATTATACTGATGGTGATACTATTGTGAATGGTAAGAATTATAAGATTTTGGATGGATACCATTATATATCCCGCACATTTTTACTTCGTGAAGATATAGCAACCCAAAAAGTATACATAAAGTTTGCCACTTCTGAACCTAGTGATGAGTATCTGTTATATGATTTTTCATTGAGTGAAGGAGATGTTTTTGATATGAAAAACCCTGTCACTCCTTTTCCACGTGATGGAGGGCTTTTTGTAGTGGATTCTATTATAGCAAGACCTTTACAAGATGGAAACAATTATAAGCATTATTATTTTTCACCTGCGCCGGGGAATACTACTAGTAACAATAATGCTATTTGGGTTGAAGGTGTAGGGTCTTTATCGTTAATAAATGCTCCCGGAGGGAAACCAAATATTAATGAAGTAGGAGAGCTTAGCTGTTTTTTTAAAGATACAGAAGTTTTTTATGCTAATTTAGACTCTATTCAAGATTGTATTCCAATTCATCTTGGTGTGACAAAAAACTATTTGGAAGAAGTAGTTGTTACAAAACAATTGAACAGTAATACTTGCATCTTAAGTAACACACAGAATGTGAAAAGTGTAAAGGTTTTTGATTTGTCCGGCAAACTGTTGAGTAATATAAATAATAACGGAAATGGCTCAATTACTGTAGATCTATCAGCCTACCAAAACGGTTTATATGTACTTTTAGCAAATGGATTTGGAGACACCAAGAAGTCTTTTAAAGTTTTAAAGTAAGTAGTAAAAATTTGAATTTATTACATAAAAAAACTCTTCGTTGATTTATCAGCGAAGAGTTTATTATTTAAAGCCACCTTATTTTACGACTCGGTGGTCTTCTTTTGCTTATTAATTTTTATAGTAAGCTCATCTTTACTTTCATCAAGATCCATAATTATAGAATCGCCTTCATCTAAATTGCTGTTGATGATTTCTTCAGCAAGGGCATCTTCTATATACTTTTGAATCGCTCTGTTTAAAGGACGCGCTCCATATTGTTTGTCAAAACCTTTGTCAGCAATATAATCCTTGGCTTTTTCAGTTAACTTCAGGTCGTAACCTAAATCTGAAATACGTAAGAATAATTTGTTCAATTCAATATCAATAATTTTATGAATATCCTCTCTTTCAAGAGCGTTAAACACCATAACATCATCAATACGGTTTAAGAATTCTGGCGCAAAAGTTTTCTTTAAAGCGTTTTCAATAACACTCTTAGTATGTGCTTCTTCTTGACTCTTCTTTGCAGAAGTACCAAAACCAACACCTTGACCAAAATCTTTAATCTGACGGGCACCAACATTAGAAGTCATAATGATAATAGTGTTTCTAAAATCAATTTTTCTACCAAGGCTGTCTGTCAAATATCCATCATCTAAAACTTGTAGAAGCATATTGAATACATCTGGATGGGCTTTTTCAATTTCATCTAAAAGCACAACAGCATAGGGTTTTCTTCTAATCTTCTCGGTAAGCTGACCACCTTCTTCGTAACCAACGTACCCTGGAGGTGCTCCAACTAAACGAGAAACAGCGAACTTCTCCATATACTCGCTCATGTCAATACGAATCAAAGCATTATCAGAATCGAATAACTCTCGTGCTAATACTTTTGCAAGTTGGGTTTTACCGACTCCTGTTTGACCTAAGAAAATAAATGACCCAATAGGTTTGTTTGGATCTTTTAATCCTGCTCGGTTTCTTTGAATTGCTTTCACAACTTTAGAAACAGCTTCGTCTTGACCAATAACTTTACCTTTAATTCTATCAGGTAGGGCGGCTAATTTGGTTGTTTCGGTTTGTGCAATTCTATTTACTGGTACACCAGTCATCATAGAAACTACTTCTGCAACATTGTCTTCAGAAACAGTTTCTCTGTGAAGTTTTGAATCTTCTTCCCACTTTTCTTGTTCCGTAGCGAGTTCTTTTTCAAGATTTTTCTCGTCATCTCGAAGTTTTGCCGCTTCTTCGTATTTCTGTTTTTTAACTACAGTGTTTTTAAGTTCGCGAACTTCTTCTAGTTGTTTTTCAAGTTCTAAAATTCTATCTGGAACATGAATATTGGTAATATGAACACGTGACCCAGCCTCATCTAAAGCATCAATTGCTTTGTCTGGAAGGAAACGCTCCGTCATATACCTATTAGTAAGTTTTACACACGCTTCAATTGCATCTTGAGTATAGGTTACATTGTGATGCGACTCGTATTTATCTTTAATATTTTCGAGAATTTCGATTGTTTCTTCAACAGTAGTTGGTTCAACCAATACTTTTTGAAAACGTCTTTCTAAAGCCCCGTCTTTCTCGATATACTGTCTGTATTCATCTAAAGTAGTTGCTCCAATGCATTGTATTTCTCCACGAGCTAATGCTGGTTTAAACATATTTGAAGCGTCTAACGAACCTGTAGCTCCACCTGCACCCACAATTGTGTGAATCTCATCGATGAATAGAATAATGTCGTCATTCTTTTCAAGTTCGTTCATTACAGCTTTCATTCGCTCTTCAAACTGACCGCGGTATTTGGTTCCAGCAACAAGACTAGCCAAATCTAAAGTAACAACTCTTTTATCGTAAAGAATTCTTGAAACTTTTCTTTGTATTATTCTAAGTGCTAAACCTTCAGCAATAGCAGATTTACCAACACCTGGTTCACCAATAAGTAAAGGGTTGTTTTTCTTCCTTCTACTCAATATTTGGGAAACGCGTTGAATTTCATCTTCACGGCCTACAACAGGGTCGAGTTTTCCTTCTTCCGCCATTGCGGTTAGGTCTCTACCAAAATTGTCTAATACTGGAGTTTTCGATTTTTTATTCGATTTAGCTGAAGAACCTGTAAATAAATTCTCCTTGCCACCATCCTGTGGTGAATCATTATCATCATTTGGAAAAGCATCAGCACTTGGTGTGTCTATATATTCGTCATCATTTGTAATCATAAGTTTAAATTGATTTTTTACCCCGTCATAATCAACTTTCATCTTGTTTAATAATTTGGTTGTAGGGTCGTTCTCATTCCTAAGAATACAAAGTAACAAATGTGCAGTATTAATAGAATTGCTTTGAAAAAGCTTAGCTTCTAAAAACGTTGTCTTCAATGCTCTTTCCGCTTGGCGGGTGAGATGAAGGTTCTTTTTGTCGTTAGTATTTGTAATCACGCCCGGGTTTGCTGGGCTTAATATCTCTACTTTTCTTCTTAAGTGGTTAAGATCTACGGTAAGTGCATTAAGTATAGTTACCGCCTTACCGTTACCATCTCTTAAAAGGCCAAGCATTAAATGCTCTGTGCCTATAAAATCGTGGCCTAAACGTAAGGCTTCTTCCTTGCTGTATGCAATTACATCTTTAACTCTAGGTGAAAAATTATCATCCATATTTTAAATCCTCTCTTCTTTTAGGTACTAAATTAACCAAATTAAGGCAAATACTGTTCCTCTTTAATATCGTTTTAGTAAAAGGACAAAATATAAAGGGAATTTCAAAAGATAATTCACGATACTTATTAACGATTAACAGGCCTAAATTTGTTAATAAATTCGTGAATAAACCATACCAATAACCCCTGTTAAACCTGCGAAAATGCGTATCTTGCTCCATTAGTTTAATAACGATAATTAATTCTATTTTTTATGACGGAAGGTGAGAAAGTGATCCCTATAAACATTGAAGATGAAATGAAATCTGCCTACATCGATTATTCGATGTCGGTCATAGTGTCACGTGCACTGCCAGATGTTCGTGATGGAATGAAGCCTGTACACAGAAGGGTTTTGTTTGGAATGCACGAATTAGGTATTAGAGCAACAGGGGCTCACAAAAAATCTGCGAGAATTGTAGGAGAGGTACTAGGTAAATATCACCCACACGGTGATACCTCTGTATATGATGCAATGGTACGTATGGCTCAAGAATGGAGTTTGCGCTATTTATTGGTAGACGGTCAAGGTAACTTCGGATCTGTAGATGGTGATAGTCCAGCTGCAATGCGTTATACAGAAGCAAGAATGCAGAAGATTTCTGAAGATATGCTTGCTGATATCGATAAAGAAACTGTAGATCATCAATTAAACTTTGACGATACATTAAAAGAACCTACTGTTTTACCTACACGAGTTCCTGGACTATTGATTAATGGTGCCTCTGGAATTGCCGTAGGTATGGCAACAAATATGCCTCCACATAACTTAACTGAAGTTGTAGATGGAACCATTGCCTATATAAAAGATAACGATATAGACATCGATGGGTTAATGCAGTATATTAAAGCGCCAGACTTTCCTACAGGAGGAATAATTTACGGATACGAAGGGGTTCGTGAAGCTTTCCATACAGGTCGCGGACGTGTAGTTATGCGTGCAAAAGCAACTTTTGAGGAAGTTAATGGTAGAGAGTGTATAATTGTCACTGAAATTCCTTACCAAGTAAACAAAGCGGAAATGATTAAGAAAACCGCTGATATGGTAAACGAAAAGAAAATTGAGGGTATAGCCAATATCCGTGATGAGAGTGACAGAAAAGGAATGCGCATTGTTTATATATTGAAGCGTGATGCTATCCCAAACATCGTTCTTAATACATTATATAAGTATACAGCATTGCAGTCTAGCTTTAGTGTAAACAATATTGCACTAGTAAAAGGAAGACCACAATTATTAAATTTAAAAGAATTAATACATTATTTTGTTGAACACCGTCACGAGGTGGTGGTACGACGTACAGAATACTTACTTCGCAAAGCTGAGGAGCGCGCACATATTTTGGAAGGTTTAATTATTGCATCAGATAATATCGATGAAGTAATTAGACTAATCCGAGCGTCTTCTAATGCTGATGAAGCAAGAGAAAAGCTTATTGAAGCATTCAAGCTTTCTGAAATTCAAGCTAAGGCTATTGTTGAAATGCGTCTTCGTCAATTAACTGGACTGGAGCAGGACAAATTGCGCAGTGAGTACGAAGAGTTAATGAAAACAATTGAAGATTACAAAGACATTCTTGCTCGTAAAGAACGTAGAATGGAAATTATAAAAGAAGAGCTTGAGGAAATTAAAGCTAAATATGGCGATGAACGTCGTTCAGTAATTGAATATGCAGGTGGAGATGTAAGTATTACAGATCTAATCGCAGACGAGCAGGTGGTAATTACAATTTCTCATGCCGGCTATATTAAGCGAACTTCACTTTCAGAATACAAAACTCAAAATAGAGGAGGGGTAGGCCAAAAAGCTTCATCTACTCGAAATGAAGATTTCTTAGAATATTTATTTGTTGGTACAAATCACCAATATATGTTGTTCTTTACACAAACTGGAAAATGTTTCTGGATGCGTGTATTTGAAATCCCTGAGGGGACGAGAACATCTAAGGGTAGAGCTATTCAGAATCTAATAAATATTGGTCCAGATGATAAAGTAAAAGCTTTTATCTGTACTCAAGATTTAAAAGATGAAGAATACATCAATAGCCATTATGTAATTATGGCTACTAAAAAAGGACAAGTTAAGAAAACTCCTTTAGAGCAATATTCAAGACCTAGAGCAAATGGTATTAACGCCATTACCATTCGTGAAGACGATGAGCTTTTAGAAGCAAAACTTACAACTGGTGATAGCCAAGTAATGTTAGCAGTTCGTTCAGGAAAAGCAATTCGTTTTGAAGAAGAGAAAACCCGTCCTATGGGACGAAATGCATCTGGTGTTCGCGGAATTACTCTAGGAGATGAAAATGATGAAGTGGTTGGAATGATTGCTGTTAACCATGGTGACTCCGATATATTAGTAGTTTCTGAAAACGGTTACGGTAAAAGGTCATTAATAGACGATTATAGAGTTACTAACCGTGGCGGAAAAGGTGTAAAAACTATTAATATTACCGAAAAAACCGGTAAATTAGTAGCAATTAAGAATGTGACAGATGAGGATGATTTAATGATTATCAATAAATCTGGTATCGCAATTCGTATGGCAGTTTCCGACCTAAGAGTTATGGGACGTGCTACGCAAGGTGTTCGTTTAATAAAAGTTAGAGAAGATGACGCCATTGCTGCAGTTGCAAAAGCAATGAAAGATGAAGACGAGGATGAGTTAGAAATTGTTGATGATAACAATGATGGCACTACTCTTGATAATGATGATAACAATGATGGCACTACTCTTGATAATAACGACACACAAACCGAAAATAACGAATAAAAATTAACACATGAAAAAACGAATTTTAATAACAGGGCTTGCTTTTGTATCTGCTATTTCATTTGGACAAAAAAAAGAAATAAAAAAGGCTGAAAAGGCATTAAAGTCTAATGATTTTAAAGAAGCTTTAGCTTATTTAAACGAAGCTGAACCTCTTTTAGGAACTGTAGATAATGATATGAAAGCTCAGTTCTATGCTACACGTGGTAATGCCTTATTAGGTAATGGTGTAGCTACCGATTATTCTAATTTAAAAGGTGCTGCAGATGCATTTGCTAAAGCATTGGAGTTAGATCCTAAGTTAGAATCACAATTAGCAGCTTCACTTCAGAATCTTCGAGCTGGATTAATTAATGGCGCAATTAAAGACCAAAATGCTGGTAATTTCGAGTTGGCGACAGAGAAACTGTATACAAGTTATACAGTAAGTAAGGATATGGATGATCTTTATTTTGCTGCTGGTAATGCGGTAAATGCAAAAGATTATGATTCAAGTTTAAAGTACTATCAAATGCTATTGGATGCTGGTTATACTGGTGAAACCAAGGAATTTGTTGCTACTGATAAAGAAACTGGTGAAGTAATTCCTTTCGAAACTGAGCAATCAAGAAGCCTAGCGCTTAAAAGTGGTCAATATATCAAGCCTGAAATTAGAGTTACTGCATCTCGAAAAGGTGAAATTCTTCGTAATATGACACTTATCTACTTAGAACAAGGAGATAATGACAAAGCTACTTCAGTAATGAAAGCTGCTAGAGAAGAAAACCCAGATGATATCTATCTTATGAGAGCCGAAGCTGATATGAGTTATAAAATGGGTGATATTACTCGATATAACCAAATCATGAACCAAATTGCTGCAACTGATCCAGACAATCCAGAGATTTACTTCAATATGGGTGTGGCTAGTGCAGAATTAGGAGATACTGATAAAGCGTTAGAGCATTACAACAGAGCTTTAGAGTTGAAACCTGATTACGAGGCTGCTCTAATTAATATTGCTGTATTGAAATTATCTACTGAAGATGCTTTAGTTGAAGAAATGAATAGTTTAGGAAATTCAAGAGCTGATAACATTCGTTATGATGAGCTTAAAGAACAACGTGCTGATATTTATAGAGCAACTGTTCCATACCTTACTAAAGCAATGGAGTTAAACCCTAATAATCCAGATGTTGTTAGAACATTGATGAACATTTACGGACAATTGGCGGATGATGCAAATTATCAAAAAATGAAAGCTAAACTTGCTACTTTAGAAAAGTAAGATAAGTTAGTTCCATATATTAAAGCAAAACCCTCTGAAATTTCAGAGGGTTTTTAATTATCATATCAATTGTAAAAGAAGGGCTATACTAATTGAATTTCACTACCCTCTATAAAATATAATTTATATTATACGTTTTATAACTCTTAGTTTGTGAGTATGATTACGAACGTCGTAATTAAATATTCCGCTATGATCAATTCTATCAATGCGCACTTTTCCGTGAGCGTGAATAATATAATTGTCTTTCATAATAATCCCCACGTGAGTAATTTTTCCTTCGTCATTATCAAAAAAAGCTAAGTCTCCTGGTTCACTTTCCTCTATAAAGCTTAAAGCTTCACCTTGCGTGGCTTGTTGACTAGCATCTCTTAATAATTTTTGACCGTTTAGTTTGTAAACCATTTGAGTAAAACCACTACAATCAATTCCAAAAGGTGTTTTACCTCCCCATAAATACGGACTATTTAAATAGAGTAGGGCGGTTTCAACTAAATGTTCTTTTGGAAGAGATTTTGTAATTGCTTTTCCTTCAAAATGATGATTTAAATATTCAGCTGCAGAAACATTGCTTCCTAAGCAAATTGAAAATAATTGATTTTCAGAAGTAGTCACAAAATCAACTAAATCTGAAGAAAGCTTCAAGTTGGTTTTATCAAAATTTAAATAATCTTCTTCTGAAATATTTACAAACTGCTTATTGTCTATCCAACCTTCATATTTATCAAAAGCTAAACGGATTCGGCTCCATTTCTTGCGAGATTCTAAAACTTTAAAATGTTCGCCATAGAGCACCTGCGTAACCATTTCACTAGCATCACTAGCTTCGGCCCGAAGAGGAACTATGCTTAAATTACAGATCCCGTAATCCATTCAGAATATATTGAAGTATACGGTTTAGATTCTTTCAATTACCATTGCAGAAGCACCACCACCACCATTACAGATAGCTGCAGCACCAATTTTTGCATCATTTTGTTTTAAAACATTAAGAAGCGTAATTAAAATTCTTACACCGCTACATCCAAGAGGGTGACCTAAAGAAACAGCACCTCCATTAACGTTTACATTACTATCGTTAAGACCTAATATTTTCATATTTGCAAGTCCAACAACTGCGAATGCTTCATTAAATTCGAAGAAATCTACATCTTTAATATCTATCCCTGCTTTTGCAATTGCTTTTGGAAGCGCTTTTGCAGGAGCGGTTGTAAACCATTTTGGTTCGTGAGCAGCATCTGCATAACCTTTAATGTAAGCTAAAGGAGTAAGACCTAATTCTTTTGCTTTAGCTTCACTCATTAAAATCATTGCTCCAGCACCATCATTTATTGTAGAAGCATTGGCTGCAGTAACAGTTCCATCTTTAGTAAATGCAGGGCGTAACGTTGCAATTCTATCCATCTTTACGTTCTTATACTCCTCATCTTCCGAAACTACAACTGGTTCGCCACGACGTTGTGGAACTTCAACTGGAACAACCTCTTCTTTAAATTTACCTTCAGACCAAGCTTTTGCAGAACGCTCGTACGATTGTACAGCAAATGCATCTTGATCTTCACGCGAAAAATTATATTCTGTAGCACATAAATCTGCGCAAGTTCCCATTGCGTTGTGATCGTAAGCATCTACAAGACCATCTTTTTGCATACCATCTGTTAAAGTAGCTGGTCCAAATTTTGTAGCGTTACGCATATGCACATAATGAGGAATATTACTCATACTTTCCATTCCACCTGCTACAACTATTTCTGCATCACCTAAAGCGATTGCTTGGGCAGCTTGCATCACAGCTTTCATACCTGAAGCACATACTTTGTTTACTGTAGTACTTGGTACGCTATCAGGAAGACCTGCACCTAAAGCAGCTTGTCTAGCAGGAGCTTGGCCAACACCAGCTTGTACCACGTTACCCATATATACTTCTTGTACTAAAGAAGGATCAAGGTTAATTTTATCTAAGGCTCCTTTTATTGCTGCAGATCCCAATTGAGTTGCAGTTAGAGATGAAAGGCTACCCATAAAACTTCCAATTGGGGTTCTTGCTGCCGATACTATTACTACTTTATTGCTCATATTACTGTTTTTAATATTAAAAATAAGGACTGCGAAATTACGGATTTCAATCTTAAAAATCAATCTTTGCAGGTATAGGTTTTGGGATAACTCATTCCTTATTTATACCTTTACTATAAGTAATCAATATATGAAGAACTATTTTTCTTTGTTCGCGAAAAACCAATCTCTTATTTATAAGGTTTTTCTATTCCTTTTTGCCACACTCTTAGTAATTTACTTTCTTCCTAAAGGTGGACAGTTTAAATACAATTTCCAAAAAGGAAAGCCATGGCAATATGAGAACTTATATGCTCCATTTAGTTTTACAATTAAAAAAGCTGAGGATAGTCTAAAAAAAGAAAAAGAAGAAATTAGAGCTAATGCTATTCCGTATTTTGAATACAATAGCAGGATAGAACCAAATGTAATTGAAGACTTTAAAAAAGAACTCGCGTTAAGATATGTAGATAGTCTGCATAAAACCCCAAAAAATAAAATTGAACAAATAGGGGAAAGGTTTATTTCTCAAATATATAAGAATGGTGTTACCGATGAAATATTTAATTACGAAGATAATCGTCTTATTTATTTGAAAAATGGAAATGAAATTGAAGAACACAACTATTCTCAACTATTTAAGAAAGAAAAATTAAACAATAGCGTAAGACAATTAGTTGAAAAGAATAACACTGAAGACTCTCAAGCTTTACTTTATAATATATTAAACGATGTATTAGAGTCTAATGTAAAATTGAATTCCAAATTAACCGAAGCTGCAATTGAATCTGAAATAAAAGCCCTGAACCCTAATAGAGGAATTATTGAAAAGGGAGGAAGAGTGATTGCTAAAGGAGAGGTTGTTGAAGGAGAAAAATTTCAAATTTTGAATTCTCTAAAAGCTGAATTTGAAAGTCAGATTTGGAGTAAGAATAACTACCTCTGGCTTTTGGTGGGATATACCATATTGGTGTCATTAGTATTTTTAATGCTATTCCTATTCCTGAAAAAATATAGACCTTATATATATAACAACAACACCAAAGTTACATTTATATTTTTCAATATCTTTTTAATGGTTTTCTTAACCACTTTAGTATTGAAAGTGCATTCGGACTATGTTTACATAGTACCAATCTGTATTTTACCATTAATTCTGAAAGCTTTTTTCGATCCACGTGTTGGATTGTTTGTACATGTTTTAACCATATTATTATTAGGCTTTATTGTTCCTAATAGTTTTGAGTATATGTTTTTACAATTCATTGCGGGGATTGTGACAATTCTTACTGTTTCTGAACTTTACAAGCGAGTTAATTTATTTATTTCAGTAGGTCAAATAACCTTGATTTACATAATTGGTTATTTTGCCTTTTTTGTAATTCAAGAAGGAAATGTCCAAGCTCTGGAGTGGCAAAGTTTTCAGTATTTTATACTATGTGGCTTAGCAACACTATTTGCCCATCCATTAATATACTTTTACGAGAAAATATTTGGACTAGTTTCAGATGTATCACTTTTAGAACTCAGTGATACAAATTCAAAACTTTTAAAAGAGCTGTCGAATAAGGCACCAGGAACATTTCACCATTCATTGAATGTCGCAAATCTTGCCGAAGCGTCTGCAAACGAAATTGGAGCTAATAGCATGTTGGTAAGGGTAGGGGCGTTATACCACGATATAGGTAAAATGTTAAATCCTACAATGTTTACTGAAAATCAGGCCAATTCAATAAACTCTCATAACGAGTTAGACCCTCAAGAGAGTGCCAAAATAATTATTGACCATGTAATTAAGGGTATTGAAATAGCACGAAAAAATAATTTACCAGACAGAGTAATTGATTTTATTAGAACCCATCACGGTACTAGTTTGGTCTATTATTTCTATAAAAAGGAAAAAGAGTTACAGGGAGAAGCCAATATAGAAGACTTTACCTATCCAGGTCCTATTCCTTTTTCAAAAGAAACTGCAATTTTAATGATGGCAGATAGTGTAGAAGCTGCTAGTAAGAGTTTAAAAGAGCCTTCTTCAACCATAATTGATGAGTTTGTAGAAAAGATTATTAATAATCAAATGGCGCAAGGACAGTTTCTAAATGCCGATATTACTTTTAAGGAAATTGAAACAATCAAAAAGGTTTTAAAGAAAAAACTCAACAATATTTATCATTTGCGTGTTGAGTATCCTGAATAAAATTTAATAGAAATTATTGGAAACAAAAAATCCCCTTAATAGGGGATTGAGTGTGATCGCGCCAGGATTCGAACCTGGGACCGTCTGCTTAGAAGGCAGATGCTCTATCCAGCTGAGCTACGCGACCAATAAAAAATAAAAAAGCCGAACAATATTACTTGTCCGGCTTTTTGTCGGGGTGGCAGGATTCGAACCTGCGACCTCCTGCTCCCAAAGCAGGCGCGATAACCGGGCTACGCTACACCCCGAAAAAGTTCTCGCGAACTTTAACATTTCTAACTTTAAAAACTAATATCAGTATAAATAAAGAACTTTAGTTTTTCGAGTCAATGCGGAGAGACAGGGACTCGAACCCTGGCGACGGTTACCCGTCGACAGATTAGCAATCTGCTCCGTTACCACTCCGGCACCTCTCCAATTTTTTTATGAACTTGCATCCTGAAATGCGAGTGCAAATATATGCCTTCTTATTAATTCCCACAAACAAAAATGAGCTTTTTTTTTAGATAATTTTTAATTGATTTGAAATCAAGCAGATGCCAATGAAAAAAAATTAAAAAATCTTGTCCTACACCTTAGAGCATACAATCATTACTCTTTTACCTTCCAAATTGGTTGTGAAAAATAGGTAAATATTACCTCCATCAGAGAGTTTCCATTTCTTACGAAGTGTTGCAACTGATTCCGGGAAGTTTCTTGTGGTGATATTTGCTTTCTTGAACGCTAAAGCCGATTTAATTTTCTTTTTATTATAAGGAACTACCTTTTCAATTTTAAACCTTCTTCCAGGAAAATCAATTAAATGATCATTGGTATATAAATGGGTGTTGACTTCAATTTTATTTAAATTGAGCTTTTCTGAAATCAAATCAAATGCACCACTTTTTAAAATTGCTGTATTAGGTTCATATAAATATTCCTGTGGCAAACTGTAATCTGCTTTGGCAGTTTCATTCCAATTAAAACTAAATTCTTCAAGCTCGGTTTTTGTGAAATTTATAGTTTTAATTTTTAACACAGAATCTTTTCCTTCTTTTAGAAGCCATAAAAGCTCTTTTACTTCATTTTCAACTGCAACTATATGTATTTCTGAAACGTCTTTTAATTCGTTTAATCCAACTGTAATATCAAGCATCGGGGAGGTCTTTAGAAGAAACACTTCACAGTTGCTTAAAATTTCATCAATATTGTTTGGAATGTTAGGCTGGCAATCTTTTAAAAAGAAAACTTTTCCTTTACTATCGTGACGACGTGAAGGATCGGCATAAATTACCGGGTACTTCTTATTTAATACTGTTTTTAATCCATCTTCGTTGAAGCACTTTATATTTCTACCTAAAACTTGAAAATTATGACGCACTATTTCTGAAAGAGATTCATTTAACTCAAAGTGATGAACCTCAGGAAACTTTTCAGAAAAATAATAACTATCCACACCAAACCCTCCCGTAATGTCCGCGATTAATTCTCCTTTCACTAAAGAAGCTTTATATTCTGAAGTAATTTCAGATGACGTTTGCTCCAAATTCAATTTTGGAGGGTATAATATATCTCGGGTAGAAAACCAAGTAGGTAATTTCTTTTCTATTCTACTTCGACTTTCAATTTGCTGAAGCAACTCTTGAATACTAACAGTTTCAAATGGACTTCCGCTGAAAGCAAGTTTAGAAATCTCCCCTTCAAAATTTCTTATGAAATCTTGAACTTCGGTATTTAGAATTGACTTATTAAACAATTAGTATAGATTTCTTGTTAGGCGTTTTACAACTTTATACTCAGAAAGAAATTCTTTCGCTATAACTTTTATTGCAGTGTAAGTAGGTACTGCAAGTATCATTCCCGGTATACCAAAAATAAACCCAGCCATAATTATAGAAATAAAAATTTCTAAAGGATGCGATCGTACGCTATGACCGAAAATTACAGGTTGTGATATAAAATTGTCAAATATTTGCGCAATGGAATATCCAACCGTAATAATGATTAATAGTGGTAATAATTCTGACGAAAAATCTGCTGCTAAATTATTGGAAACTACCACAAGTAACATCAACCCCCAACCAATTAATGGACCTAAATACGGAATAATGTTTAAAAAAGCACAAATTAGAGCAACAGCAATAGCGTCGTTTATATCTATGTATAATAAAAGTACAGAGTAGAATAATGCGAGGATTAAAATTTGAAATACAATTCCAATAAAATACCTTGATAATAACTCTTTAATTTTAATCAATATCCTCTTAAATCTTGCTTCATTCTTATTTTTTGCGAAAGACAATACAGATCGTGCAATCAATCCCTCGTCCTTAAGTAGAAAAAATAGAATAAATAATACTGAAAATAATCCTATTACAGTGGAACCAATATTTCCAAAGAGTATATCTACGAAGCTTGGTATAATTTCTACATCCATATTTTTTGCATACGATGTCCTTTTAACAGCTTCAACTAATTGAAAGTGATCTACACCTAAATAATCACTTGCTTGAATATTAAGTTCGTTTAAATCGCGTTTAACTTCATCAAAATTTATTTGTGAAATATGCTTTCCTTGCTCAATTATAATAGGGATAAAAATACTTAGTACAAGGCTGAATGCTCCAATAATCAGTAATAAAGTAGTTATTGAAGCTAATGTATTGGTGAATTTTAGTTTGTCTTTTAAGAAAATTACAACGGGTCGGCCAATTAATGAAAGCACAATTGCTAACCCGATATATAGTATAAGGGCCTGTATTTTGTTTATAATCCAAAACAAAATACAGATACCAACCAATACGGCTAGTGCTCTTAAAATACCTAGTGTTATTGCTCTTGCGGTGACTTTCACACGGTAAATATACTATAAAACAAATTGTGAAAAATTAAATGTTTTGTTAAGTATTTAAGATGAAAATTGTTAGATTGATTGTAGGATTAATTAATAAGTAGAGGTCTATTATTAAATACAATATATTAATTTTCAAAAACGTATTTAATAATGTTTGCACCCATTTGCAGTGCTTTCAACCTTATTTCTTGAGGATCATTATGCACTTCAGGATTTTCCCAACCATTCCCTAAATCTGTTTCATAAGTGTAGAGTAGTAATAGTCTGTCTCCTTCAAATATTCCGAATGCTTGAGGTCTTAAACCATCGTGTTCGTGAATTTTAGGCATTCCATTTGGGAATTTAAAATGGTAATTAAATAGAGGATGATTAGCAGGTAACTCTTTTAATTCTTTGTTAGGAAATAACTTAACAATCTCTTTTCGCAAATAAGTATCCATTCCATAATTATCGTCTATGTGTAAGAATCCGCCACTTAACAAGTAATTTCTTAAATTCTCAGCTTCCTCTGCAGAGAAAAAGATATTACCATGGCCTGTAATATGCACGAAAGCATAATCAAAAATATCAATACTAGCTGGAGTTACGGTTTTAGGTTTTTCGTTAATGGTTGTATTGATATTTTCATTGCAAAACTTAATCAAATTAGGTAATGATGTAGGATTTGCATACCAATCGCCACCACCTCCATATTGCAAGACTGCAATTTCTTGAGCTTGAATAGTCGTTGTGCAAATGAAGAGTAAAAATGATAAAACTATTAGTCGCATAGCCGTCAAAAATACAAATAAGTAAACAATACCATCACGCAATTAAATTATGTTGCATTATAATGTAAGTTATAGTTACAAAAATTGACAAAACAATAAAAATAAAAAGAAAGTACTTTATGTGTAATTATATTTAATATTCTAATTACCAGTATTTTAAAACAAGTCTAACTTTTACCTAACAGGTTTACTCCCTCAGTTTTATAAAGCGCTTTTTACTTTATAATAGGCGGTTCTGCGACTATTTATTAAAGTAAAAAATAAGAATTTATTAGACTGTAAATCTGTTAGGTTTTTTTATTCATTTATAAACGCTACACTATGACAAGCTACTATAGCCGCAGTTTCTGTTCGTAGTCTGCTTTCGCCTAATGCAACGGGAATATATCCTGCATTTTTGGCCATTTCTATTTCCTCAGGAGAAAAATCACCTTCGGGACCAATTAATATAGAAGTATTTTTATTGGGTATTAATACAGATTTTAATGATTTCTTATTTGTGGGATCATCTTCACAATGTGCTATACACTTTAATTCATCTGAAGTGGTTTGTGAATCTATAAAATCCTTAAATGAAATAGCTTCATTTAAAACAGGTAAATATGCTTTTAAAGATTGCTTCATTGCACTTTGTAATATTTTCTCATAGCGTTCTGGTTTAATAACCTTACGTTCACTGTGATGACAAATAACTGGTGTAATTTCAGTTACTCCAATTTCTGTAGCCTTTTCTAAAAACCATTCGTAACGGTCGTTAAGCTTGGTAGGTGCTACAATTAAATGAAGTTGGTACGGGAGTTGTGGTTGCTTTTCTTCAAAAAGTATGTTAACTGTACAACCTTTGGGATTTGCGTTAATAATTTCAGCATCAAAGAAAACACCTTTTCCATTGGTTATTTTAAAAATATCACCTTCTTTCATGCGTAAAACCTTTACTATATGACGACTTTCCTCTTTATCGAAAGATATTTCTTTATCAGAACTAGAGATGGTTGGATTGTAGAATAATTGCATTTAAAAGGTATTTAATTCTGCTTATACTTTTTACTGAAAACTTAAAACAATATCGTTTTGGAGATAATTTTAAAATTTCATTCGTGCTGAAGCTATCACATTGTTTTCAGCAAAATTTTGATTTTTGTATTTTAATTCTCCAACTATAGCAATCATAGCAGCATTATCAGTACAGAATTCAAATTTTGGAATGTGCGTTTTCCAACCGTATTTAGATTCGGCTTCTTTTAAAGCATTTCTAATCCCGCTATTTGCAGAAACACCCCCACCAATTGCAATTTCCTTAATCCCCGTCTTCTTAACGGCGTTCTTAAGTTTATCCATTAAATAATCAACTATAGTAAATTGTAAACTAGCACAGATATCTTCTATGTTTTCAGAAATAAAATCAGGGTTTTTAGCAACTTCCTTTTCTACAAAATAAAGTACCGATGTTTTTAATCCACTAAAGCTAAAGTCCATTAAACCAACTTTTGGCTTTGGAAACTTAAAGGCTTTAGGGTTTCCAGCCTGTGCATACTTGTCTACCAAAGGACCACCAGGATAGGGTAGTCCAAGTATTTTAGCACTTTTATCGAAAGCTTCACCAACAGCGTCATCTATAGTTTGGCCAATAACTTCCATTTCAAAATAATTGGTAACTTTTACTATTTGGGTATGCCCACCACTAATAGTCATTGCCAAAAAAGGAAAATTTGGTGCTGATTGTCCTTCAGCTTTAATAAAATGAGCTAATATATGTGCTTGCATATGGTTGACATCTATCAAAGGAACACCTAATCCTAATGCCAAAGATTTTGAAAATGAGGTACCTACAAGTAATGACCCCATAAGTCCTGGTCCACGTGTAAAAGCAATGGCAGATAACTGATTTTTGTCGATATTTGCTTTGCGTAAAGCTTCGTGAACTACGGGAACAATATTTTGCTGATGTGCACGCGAAGCAAGTTCAGGAACAACACCACCGTATTGTTCGTGAATAGCTTGTGTAGCAACAACATTACTGAGTATTTTTCCGTTGTTGATTACCGCAGCAGCAGTATCATCACAAGAGGATTCGATTCCTAAGATGTAACATTCTTTTTCTGTCAAAGCAAAAGGGTATATTTATTGGTTGTAAAATTAAAACTTTAAAAGCGTATCAAAAAACTTAGGAAAATAATAGTTCGTGCCTTTGTAATCATTGCATTACTAATTGTGCTTGTTATTATTATTTTTTCAATTCCTTCGGTTCAAACTTATGCTGCTAAAAAAGTTACTACTTCACTAAACGAAACTTACGGTACAGATATTACTATTAATCGACTCGGACTTAACTGGAAAGGAGAAGTTGATATTAGAGATGTATATATAGCTGATCATCATAAAGATACATTAATTTACAGCAAGGAGCTTCAAACCAATGTTATTAGTTTCAGTAACTTAATTAAGGGAAGACTTGGTTTTGGTGATATTGTATTAGACCGTGCAAAGCTATATGTTAAAACATACAAAGGAGAGGATAATGATAACCTATCTATTTTTTCAAAAAAATTTAATACAGGAAAAGAACCGAAATCACCTTTTGAGCTATTTAGTAATGATGTAAGGTTGAAAAACAGTAGAATAAAAATCACCGACGAAAACCTCGAAAACCCTGAAGTATTTGTTCTTAATGGCGTAAATCTTCTCGCTAATAATTTTAATATCCACGATGTTGATGTTACAGCAAACATCAAAGAGCTTTCACTAGTTGCTGAAAGGGGGATTACAATTTTGGATATGCAAGCAGATTTTTCATATACTGAAACTAATATCACCTTAAAAAACTTCACGTTAGAAACTTCAGAATCACTTTTAATTGGTGATGTCGATTTGGATTACTCTAAAAACGGAATGGCAGACTTTGTAAATGATGTTGTAATTACTGCCAATCTTAAAGATTCAAAATTATCTACCAATGACCTAAATGGTTTCTATAATGAATTTGGCCCTGATCAGTTGATTCTGCTTGACGTGAATTTAACCGGAACCTTAAACGATTTCAGTGCGGATAACCTTAAATTTCAAACAAGCGACACTGATATACGCGGAGATTATAAGTTTAAAAATATTTTAGATCCAGAAGGGAATTACGTGATAATAGCTGATAATCATAATATTTCAACAAACTATTATGATTTAAGACGGTTTATGCCAAATGTATTAGGAAATGTAATTCCTGTTGAGTTAAAGCCTGCAGGTAATTTTATTTTAGTTGGAAATACTTCAATAGTTAGGGATGAACTCAATACTATTAGTAATCTACAAAGTGCTATTGGTAGTGCTAAGCTTAATTTAAAAATTGGAAATATCACTTATATAGAAAATGCTTATTACAAAGGAAATGTTGTTTTTAAAGGGTTTAACCTAGGTAAGATTGCAAAAACTACTTCCTTAGGAAAAATGACAGGAAACCTAAATTTTGATGGGCGAGGGTTTAATGAAAAAACTGTAAACACCGAGATATCAGGTAAAATATCATCATTTTCTTTTGAAAATTATAACTATCAGAATATTGATGTTTCTGGAAATTTTAAAAATCCACTATTTAATGGCGAATTAACCATAGACGACCCAAACCTTAAATTAGACTTTAAAGGATTGATAGACGCATCAAAAGAAACAAACCATCTTGACTTTGAGGCTAATATAGAATATGCAGAATTAAATAAACTTAACTTAATTAAGCGAGATAGTATTTCTGTATTTACTGGTAATGTAGTTGTAGATATGGATGGTAGAACGATAGATGATGTTGTGGGTACTATCAATTTTAGTCAAACATTTTACCAAAATGAACGTGACTATTTTTATTTTGATGATTTTACTATTGCATCAACCTTTGATGGTCCTGTGAGAACTATTGAAATTAATTCACCAGATATATTAAACGGAGAAATATCAGGGGAATTTTTAATAGCAGATATTCCTAATCTTTTTCAAAATGGTATCGCCAGTATATACGCTAATTACATACCGCAAGAGGTTACTACCAATCAGTACATTGACTATGAATTTGTAGTCCACAATAAGATTGTAGATATTTTTGTTCCTCAGTTAAAATTGGGTGATAATACCCGCATGAAAGGTTCAGTTTACTCAGACGAATCAAAATTTAAACTCGATTTTCGTTCCCCCGAACTTATATTATTCAATAATTACATAAGTAAACTAAACATTCAAATAGATAACGATAACCCTCTATACAACACGTATATAGAGGCTGATTCTATTTATACAGGTTTTTATAATATTAAGCCATTCAATGTAATTAATAAAACAATGAACGACACTATGTATGTTCGTTCAGAATTTAAAGGAGGACCAAAGAAAGAAGACCATTTTAACCTGTCATTATATCACACAATTAATCCTGCAGGAAAATCGGTTATAGGAGTTAAAAAATCTGACATTACCTATAAAAACAACGTTTGGTATATCAACGAAAACAACAATAGATTAAACAAAGTTGTATTTGATGATAACTTTAATGAAATGCGAATTGACTCCTTAGTATTAAACCATAATAATGAGGTGATCCAATTAGCGGGAGTACTACGAGATTCGACCTATAAAGACATTAAAGTTCGTTTCAATGATGTAAATATAGGTAATATCACACCAGAAATTGACAGTTTACGACTTCAAGGAAATATGAATGGACGTTTTGATTTCCTTCAAAAAGATGGTGCTTATTACCCTAATAGTTCAGTAACTATAGATAATGTAATCGTAAATGAAATTCCTTTTGGAGATTTAAATCTGAATATTGACGGAAATAAAGATTTAACCAAATACAACATAAACACTTCGCTAACAAATGATAACATAAAATCTATTAGCGCTATAGGTGAAATTGACGTTACAACTAAATATCCACAAATTCGAATGGATGTGGATTTAAATCAGTTTAATATGCAGGCGTTTAGCCCATTTGGAGGGGATGTACTAACCGATATTAGAGGTTTTATTACAGGTAGTGCAAAAGTTTCAGGAAACTACAAATCTCCAGATATTAATGGTCGCTTTATTTTAGAAAAAAGTGGCTTAAAAGTTCCTGAACTAAATACTGATTTCAACATAGAAGACGATGCTGAAATATTAGTCACAAAAGGAAAATTAGAAATGTCCCGTTCTAAATTTAAAGACACAAAATATGGAACAGAAGGTATAATGTATGGTAATGCAAAACACAATAATTTTGGAGATTGGGAATTAGATTTACATTTTGAAGCACCAGATAGGTTGTTAGTATTAGATACACCACCAGATGAAGACGCTCTTTACTATGGTACTGCATTTATACGAGGTAGAGCAGATATTACAGGACCTATAGACGAATTGGTTATTGATGTTGCAGCTACTACTGAAAAAGGAACCACTTTTAAAATACCTATTAGTGAAACAGAATCTATAAGTGACGACTCCTTTGTGTATTTCCTTTCACCTAAAGAAAAACAAGCCAGAATTGAAGGTGAAACCGTCGTTACCGAATCTATTAAAGGGCTTTCTTTAAATTTCGATCTCGATATTAACAACAATGCAGAAGTTGAAGTTGTTGTTGATAAAGTGAACAATTCTACTTTAAAAGGTCGAGGTGCAGGAATTCTACTTATTGAAATAAATACAAATGGGAAATTCCAGATGTATGGAGATTTCCAAGTATATAAAGGAGAATATGATTTTAGGTACGGTGGAATTATACAAAGAAACATTAGTGTTGTTCCCGGTGGTAATATTACTTGGAATGGAGCTCCCGAAAAAGCAAACTTGAATTTGAGCGCTGTATATAAAACAGAAGCAAATCCATCTGTATTGCTTGATAACCCAGCTATAAACACTAAAATTCCTGTAGAAGTTTATGTTGATTTATTAGGTCAACTAGCACATCCTGAACTTAAGTTTAACATCGATTTCCCAAGAGTAAGTTCTACGCTTAAAAGTGAGTTGCAATACAAACTTCAAAATGAGGAGCAGAAACAACAACAGGCATTATTTTTACTCGCTTCGGGATCATTTGTAAGTGATAATTATGCAGGCACTAATGCTTTTGCCGGGACAGTTGCAGATAGAGTTTCTGGATTAGTAAATGACCTATTTGCAGATGAGGACGGCAAATTTCGTGTAGGTTTAGATTATTCTGTGGGAACAAGAACTCCAGATCAAGAAACAGCCGACCGTATTGGCCTTACACTTTCTACAGAAATTAGCGAACGCGTTTTAATTAACGGAAAAGTAGGAGTACCAGTAGGGGGAGCTAATGAAAGTGCTGTGGCAGGAGATATTGAAGTTCAATGGTTGATAAATGAAGATGGAAGTTTGAGAATGAAATTCTTTAACCGTCAAGCAGATCTTCAATTTATTGGTGAAGATCAAATATTCGAGCAGGGTACAGGTATCTCTTATTCAGTAGATTTCAATACCTTTAGAGAACTTTATCAGAAGCTATTCAATAAGAAAATGCAATTAGAGTCTGAGGTTAAAAAAGAAGATGACGAAGAGGAAAATAATAACTCTGAAACTATAAAACCTCAAGCTACAAAGGTTGAGCAGGAAGATTAGAGTAACCAATTATTAAAATTAGCTACTCTAATATTATTAAATTGATTTAACTTCTATCACTGCTTATTTGCAAGCAATCACAGAAATCTCAACATTTACGAATTTAGGTAAGTTCGCTACCTCTACTGTTTCGCGAGCTGGTGCTGTTTCCTCATTGAAATAAGTGCCATAAACCTCGTTTATAGCTGCAAAGTTGTGCATATCACTTATAAAAATTGAAGACTTAATAACATTTTCAAAAGTCATTCCTGCTTCAGTTAGAATAGCTTTCAAATTTTGCATTACTAGTTTAGTTTCAGACTTTATATCATCTGTCTCTAACTCTCCTGTTTTAGGGTTAATTGCTATCTGTCCCGAAGTATAAAGCATACTTCCACTAAGAACGGCTTGATTATATGGGCCGATAGGGGCAGGTGCATTTGAAGTGTTTATTATTTTTTTCATAACTAAAATTTAAGGCGACTTAAGCTTTATATCACAAAAAGCCGCTGGTATATAATTAATTTATAATTGTATCAGCTTTAAAACCCAAATATGAGGCTATAATCGCTTATCGCTTTCTCTACGCTTGTCGTATTTAATATCGCTAAGCATTGACGATTTAATTCCTATAAAGAAATACCAAGCAGTGTTGATACTTCCAATTGGTGTCCAATTAAAACTCATTTGCCAACTTTCCAAATCACGTTGGAATCGGAACTGGGTTAAGGTTACACCTTTATTTTTAAAATCGTAACCAGAAGAGACTCCAACTGTCCAACGCGGGGCGAGTTCTAAATTGGTACTCATCATAAACGACTGGCTCGAAATTTCATTTTGTCTACGTGCATTTCCGTAAGTAATTGTATAAGCAAAACGCATATCCCAAGGTATCTTATAGTTATACCAATCTACATTTGTTTTATCGGTGTCATCATCATCATTGTCGTATATTCTTCCATCATAGATATTTGCCGCATCCCCAAAAAGATCATCAGGACGCCCACCATTCCTAAAGGTTTCATTTTCGATTTTGTCTGTATCTCTAGTTTTCGACTGAAAATCTCTACTAGAAAACGAATAATTAATACTGATATTAGCATTGGTAAGCCTAAATAAGCTTCCGCCATTGTCAATATTAAAGACATCTATTTTATTGTTATTATTGTCTAAAGCATATGGATCTAAGGTTCCGCTGAAGTTTAAATCTAACTTTGGAATAATTGGAATGTTTCCGGAAAACTGCACCGGACTCCATTGAAGTGAATCTCCTGCTAAGTTGTAAGCTGTTGAAAAATTCAGGTTATTTAGTAATATCACTTTTTTAGGCTCAATAGAAGTAGTGTCGCGGTTACGTACTTTAGCTTCAAAAGTATTGCTTAAAGACATTCCTATACTGCTAGAATACACTTTGCTAGGAGGACCGTATAACGTGTTTTCAAATCGTGAATACTGATGAATTTGTCCTGCAGCTTCTTCTGCTGTTTCAGGTATAATAAACTCATCGTAATACCTGTCGAAAGCAGGATTTATATTGTAACTTAAAGATGGACGAACAACGTGTCGAACAGCTTGAATTTTCTTGTTGTTTCCAAAATTGAAAAGTCCGTATAAGGTAGTACCTAAACTTGTCGAGAAGTTGTAAGTTCTATAGCTTTCAAAGCCAGAAACAGTGTCTTTTACAATTCCTCCACGACCATCAAACGCATTTTGATCATAGCGTTGTCGAGTACTCTTCATAACCCAAGTTTCACGGAAATTTGTACCAGCAGATGCACTTAAATATTTAAAAATTTTAAAGTTAGTAGTGATAGGGATGCTGTGTTGCGCTCCAATCTGTGCACTATTAAACATTTCAGGTTTAAAGAAAAGTGAATCTACGGTTTGAATTCTATTTTCGGCAGTCAGGTCGTATTGAAAATTTATATTCTGAATAATTCCTTTTTTAGTTCCATTTTTAGGAGCAAAAGGATAAATTCTAGAAACACTTGCGTTCAAATTAGGCAACGACATTGAAATCTGATTGGTATTGGTGTTTTGAGAGTGTGTAGCTGCTAATGTCACGTTTACTTGTGGATCTCCCTCAAATGTTTTTGCATACGAAATAGAAGAGCTTAATGTGTTTACTAACGCACTCGCATTGTTAGTCTGGTTGATAGACTGAGTAAAATATTTACTACTTCCTAAGTTTACGGAAGCTGAAAATCTCGAACTAGGATTGCTTTTAGGATCCTGAGTATGTGTCCATCGAATGTTGTATATACTGCTTTGTTGAAAATTTGGAAAGCCGCGTTCTTCTTGAACCAGATTTTCGTAACGCGCACTTAAATTACCTCGGTACTTATATTTAACAACATACGAAGACTCTCCACGCAAGGCATAACTTCCGTTAGTATAATAATCACCAGTAATTGTGAAATCTAAATAATCGTTGATTGCAAAATAATACCCTCCATTTTGTAAGAAGAATCCACGACTGTTGTTTTCTCCAAAAGAAGGAAGTATAAATCCTGAAGTACGATCTTCAGATAACGGAAAATAGGCAAATGGAAGACCAACAGGAGTAGGTACATCGGCAATGTACATATTGGTTAATCCTGTTACGATTTTTTTCTTAGGCACAAACTTAGCCTTTCGAGTATAAAAGTAGTATTCGGGATCTTCAATGTTTTTTGATGTAGTAAACTTTACATTTCGAAGATAAACTACTGAATCGTTTACTTTCTTAGTCACTTCTGCGATTACTCTAAATCCACTTTGTTCTGTGCGGCTATTATAAACTAGAGCTTTTTCAGAATTAAAATTATATCTAATGCTATCCGGTTCTACTTTATTCGCGCCTTGAACAAATACAGGTCGTTGACTGTAAACGCCAGCGCTATCAATTCCTTTAGCATAAACTTCATTTTTATTGTAATCTAGGATAATTAAACCAGCATCTATACGCATATCTTCATATTTGATATAAGCGTTGTTATACATATAGATTTTATTCTCTTTTCTATTTAGAAATACATAATCTTCCCCGAAATAATCAACTATATCTGTCAAGGTCTCTTTGGGCGGTTTTATAGTATCAGTTTTTACGGTATCCTGAGCTTGTTCATTTATCTCTTCAACTATAGGTTTTAAGTTTACTGAGAGCGTATCTTGAATATTAGAATTAGGAAGTTTAGCACTTTTATTAGACGGTATGTCTTGTGCATGCAAAATAGAACTGCTAAAAAGCAGAAATGTTAAGAAAATTGTTAAGTATTGACTATTGGTCTGCAATGCGCTGATGCTATTATTTTGTAATTTTGGCTCAGTATTTGAAACGGTCAAAAATAAACATATTTTTTGGGGTAGGTTTTTTTAAATGAAAATTTTAGGAAAAAGAACTTACAACCAAAAATTAATAGGGTTTAATATAATGATTCATAATATTATCGTTATAATGTAAACGATAAATTTAAATGTGAAAAATTTGAAAATCTATCGTAAAACAAACCGTTTTAGACGTAATTAACAATATCAATCTTTATAAAAATATGATAACGAAACTAATTTCTTCTTTCGTATTAATAATAAGCTTTTCAGTTTTCAATTTTACAGCTTCTGCTGCAGAAAACCCTATCAAACCTTTTGTAGTAGTATTGGATGCTGGTCACGGAGGTCACGACCACGGTAACAAAGGAAAACCGGGTAGTGGGTATAAAGAATCTGATATTTCCCTGAATATAGTTTTAAAGGTAGGTTCTGAATTGGAAAAACTCCCTAATGTACGAGTAATTTACACTCGTAAAACAGATGTTTTTGTTGAATTACGTGAACGTGCTGCAATTGCTAATCGAGCGGATGCCGATCTTTTTGTTTCGGTACATTGTAATGCACACCATTCTGATGCATACGGAGCAGAAACTTTCGTTTTAGGCTTACATAAGAGTCAAGCAAACTTTGAGGTTGCTAAAAAAGAAAACGAAGTAATTTATCTTGAGGAAAACTATGAAGAGAAGTATGGTGGGTTCGACCCTAATGCACCTGAATCACTTATAGGAATGGTTTTAATGCAAGAGGAGTATCTTGATCAAAGTATTCTATTAGCCAGTTTGGTGCAAAATAATATCATTAACAATCTAAAGCGCAAAGATAGAAGTGTAAAGCAGGCTGGGTTCTGGGTGCTACACAATACTTATATGCCTAGTGTGCTTATTGAAACTGGATTTTTAACTAATAAGGTTGAAGGAGCATATTTAAATTCAGCTAAGGGTCAAACTGAAATGGCTAGAGAAATTGGTAATGCCATTAAAAGTTATATCAACAGTCTTTCGATTTCCGATGATAAAATAAAACATCCCGAGGTAAAGGAGTTAGAAGTAGAAAAAGCCATAGAAACTACTAAAGAAGACATTTTTGAAGGAATAACCTTTAAAGTACAATTGGCGGCTACTAGCAAAAAATTAGATCCAAGACCTAATAATTTCAAAGGTTTAAAAGATGTTGAACGCGATAAAGAAGGTGGATTATTTAAATTTTATTACGGAAATACTTCAGACTACAACAAGATTCAAGTAATGAAAACCTTTGCTCAACAAAAAGGATTTCCCTCTGCATATATCGTAGCTTTTAAAAAGGGCAAAAAGCTTAATGTTTCAGAAGTGTTAAAATCCAAAGCAAATTAGTGTGCTTTCTTTATATTTATCGCTTAAATTTGTTGCTAACAAAAAACATCACACTTGAAACTATCCAAAGAAGTAAAAACCGGAATTCTTGCCATAGGCGCCATATTGCTATTGATATTTGGATATAGCTTTTTAAAAGGCACCAACTTACTTGAAAAACATCGTGAATTCTATGTGAAATACGACAATGTTGAAGGTCTTGCACAATCCGCTCCTGTCACCATTAATGGTCTTACAGTAGGTAAAGTTCAAAATATTACTTTCGCTAACTCCAAAGGTGGCTTAGTAGTGAAATTTACAGTTGAAAAAGACTTCGACTTTTCAAAAAATAGTATTGTTAGAATTTACAGCTCTGGATTAATAGGAGGTAAAAACCTAGGTATTTTTCCAAAGTATGATGAGTATGTAGCAAAAAGTGGTGACACATTAAAAGGTGACGTGGAAGATGGAATGCTTACCGCTGTTACCAAAGCCTTAGGCCCTTTAGAAAGAAAAGTTAACAATACACTAGCCACTGTAGATACACTACTGTTAAATGTAAATGCAATTGTTGATGAGAACACACGTAATAATCTACAAGAAGCAATTGTAAATCTTAATACAACCCTAAACTCTTTTGCAGGTGTTTCAGAAAAATTAAATAGAGTCCTTGGAAACAATACAGGGAAATTAGATAATACTTTCACCAATCTTGATAGAACTGCAAACAACCTTTCGCAACTAACGGACTCACTATCTCAATTAGAAACAGGTAAGTTAGTGAGAGATTTGCAAGATATGGTTGATAGAATGGATAAAATTGTTGCTGGAATTGACAATGGAGAAGGATCTGTAGGAAAATTATTAAATGACGATAAGTTATACGAGAATTTAGAAGGTGCTTCAAGACAGCTTGAGCAACTTCTTCAAGATGTAAAATTAAATCCTAAACGATACGTTCACATTTCTGTTTTCGGAAGAAAAAATAAAGAATACGAGCAACCAGACAACCCAGACAAATAATCATGCAATACATTCCAAACATTCTCTTTATCATTGCCTTAGTGGCGGGTATAGGTTATTTTACCCTTAACATTCGAAAAGTAATTCGCAATATTAAGTTAGGTCAGAAAGTAGACGCTTCTGATCATACAAGTGAAAGATGGGCAAATGTATTTCGCATTGCACTTGGACAGTCTAAAATGACAGTTAGACCAATTTCTGGTTTCCTTCATATTATTGTTTATGTTGGATTCATAATTATCAATATTGAAGTTCTAGAAATAATTATCGATGGAATTTTTGGTACACATCGAATTTTCTCTTCTTTAGGTAGTTTTTACGGATTTTTAATCGGCTCTTTTGAAATATTAGCGCTTTTAGTTTTAGTTTCTGTTATAGTATTCTGGATACGAAGAAACATTATTAAAATCCGCAGATTTTGGAAATCTGAAATGAAAGGATGGCCTAAGAGTGATGGAAATATTATTCTTTACTTTGAAATGGTATTGATGATTTTATTTCTTGTAATGAATGCAACAGATGTTCCGTTTCAAGAAATGAATAACGGAAATGTGGTTTCTAAATACGTAGCTTCTATGTTTAGTGACACTCCAGAAGGAACGCTTCATATTATAGAGCGCGCCGCTTGGTGGTTACACATTTTAGGAATTTTAGCTTTCTTAAATTACTTATACTTTTCTAAGCACCTTCATATTATACTTGCTTTTCCTAATGTTTATTTCGGAAAAGTAGTCCCTAAAGGTAAATTTAAAAACCTTGAATCTGTTACCAATGAAGTGAAAATGATGATGGATCCTAATATCGATCCATTTGCAGCACCAGCTGAAGGCGCTACAGAAGCACCTTCAAAATTTGGAGCTAGTGATGTAATGGATTTAAGTAGAATTCAACTCCTTAACGCATATACGTGTACCGAATGCGGTAGATGTACAGATGAATGTCCAGCAAATAATACCGGTAAAAAATTATCACCTCGTAAAATTATGATGGATACCCGTGACCGATTGGAGGAAGTAGGTAAAAATATAGATAAGAATGGTGAGTTTAAAGACGACGGTAAACAATTATTAGACGATTATATAACTCGTGAAGAATTATGGGCTTGTACAACTTGTAACGCTTGTGTTGAAGCTTGCCCAGTAAGTATCGACCCATTAAGTATTATAATGGAAATGCGTCAATACCTAGTAATGGAGCAGTCGGCTGCACCTGCTGAATTGAATGTGGCAATGACAAACATCGAAAACAATGGAGCGCCTTGGCCTTACAACCAAATGGACAGACTTAATTGGAAAAATGAGAAGTAAATAAAAGTTAGGATGAAGAAAGGAGAAGTAGATAAAATGTTGAGTGAGAAGATTGAAAAAGGTGAACACGTGAGCCCAATTCTTCCAGAAGGTGTAAAAAACTACCTAATTGACATTGATGGAACCATTACAGACGATATCCCAAACGAGGAACCTGAACGAATGGCCACCTGTAAACCTTTTCCCGACGCTTTAAAAACCTTAAACAAATGGTATGATGAAGGTCATATTATTTGCTTTTTCACATCCCGTACAGAAGCACATCGTGAAATTACTGAAACCTGGCTAAAAAAACACGGTTTTAAATATCACAGTATGTTAATGGGGAAACCACGTGGTGGCAATTACCATTGGGTGGATAACCATCTAGTTAAAGCCACCCGTTACAAAGGAAAATTTACCGACTTAGTTGAAAAAGAAGTAACGATTGAAGTTTTTGAAGACTAAAAAATAGTTAGAGAAATAATTAAATGCAGTTGTAAACGCCAATTGTCATTTAATAATTAACAGATAAGACCAATATAATGAGTGAACAAATAAAAGTGCCTACAATGGCGGAATATGCGGCTCAAGGGAAACAACCAGAAGTTCTTTTTTTTGTAGGTTGTGCTGGAAGCTTTGATGACCGTGCAAAGAAAATTACTAAAGCCTTTGTAAAACTTCTTAACAAAGCTAATATAGATTTTGCTGTTTTAGGAACTGAAGAAGGCTGTAATGGCGACCCTGCAAAAAGAGCAGGAAACGAATTTTTGTTCCAAATGCAGGCTATGACCAATATTGAAGTTTTAAATGGTTATGGTGTAAAGAAAATCGTTACTACTTGTCCGCATTGTTTTAATACTTTAAAAAATGAATATCCAGAATTAGGTGGTAGTTACGAAGTAATGCACCATACTCAATTCTTAAAATCATTACTAAAAGAAGGAAGATTAAAAGTAGAAGGCGGGAAGTTTAAAGGTAAAAAAATCACTTTCCATGATCCTTGTTATTTAGGACGTGCTAATAATGAGTACGAAGCGCCTAGAGAACTTCTCGAAAAATTGGAGATGGAATTGGTGGAAATGAAACGAAATAAAAAACGAGGCATGTGTTGTGGTGCTGGTGGAGCTCAAATGTTTAAAGAACCTGAAGCTGGCGACAAAGATGTAAACGTTTTGCGAACAGAACAGGCTTTAGAAACTTCTTCTGAAATAATTGCTACTGGATGTCCGTTCTGTATGGTAATGATGACCGATGGTGTAAAAGCCAAGAATGCTGAAGACAGCGTACAAGTAATGGACGTTGCAGAAATGATTGCAAGTGCGGAAGACCTATAAGTTTTCCGAATAAACAATCACCATTATTAATAGTTGAATTCCAACACTATCTTCTCCATGAATACTTGGTGAATGATTTGTTTGTAATTCTAATTAATCACTTTAATTTTCCAATAATGTTAACAGATTTTACAAATCTGCCAGATGATTCCAGAGTTTGGATTTATCAGGCGAATAGAAAATTGAGCGACGACGAAGTTGCCAAAATAACAGAGCTTACAAACGATTTCCTTACAAAATGGACTGCTCACGGTGCCGAACTTGAAGCAGGACTTCAAATTAAATACAACCGATTTATTGTGTTAGGGCTTAACCAAGCAAATGCTTCAGCATCTGGTTGTAGTATTGATGCTTCTGTTCATTTTATACAATCCTTAGAGGAAAAGTTTGATGTAGATCTTCTTGATAAAATGAACGTTACTTTCTATACTGGCGAGTATATTGCTCATAAACCGCTTACAGATTTTAGAAAGATGGCTAAAGATAAATCTGTTTCAAAAAACACTGTAGTTTTCAATAATCTTGTAAATACTAAAGCAGAATACCTTGAGAATTGGGAAGTCCCCGCATCTGAAAGTTGGCATGCACGATTTTTATCTTAAACCTTTTTTGTAGCTATGAATAAGTTTTTTCTTGCCTGCATTTTTTTATGCTTTTGTTTCCCGACAATAGCACAAGAAATCAATCCGTTAATTGTTAAAAAAGATTTTCAAAATCAAAAAAAATGGGTTGATAGCATCTATGATAATATGTCTTTAGAAGAAAAAATTGGTCAGCTTTTTATGGCTGATATATTTTCTAGCGATCCTAAATCAAAAACAGATAAAATAAAAAACCTCATAACTGAGTATCATCTAGGTGGCGTAATTTTCTCTAAAGGAGGACCAATGCGTCAAGCAAAGTTGAATAATGAATTTCAAGCACTTGCCCAAGTACCACTTATGATTGGTATGGATGCAGAGTGGGGGTTATCAATGCGTTTAGATTCTACCTATGCTTTTCCTTGGAATATGACATTAGGAGCGATTACGAACAATAAAATTGTTGAAAAAGTAGGGAAACGAATCGGTGAACATTCTAAACGACTTGGAGTACATATAAACTTTGCTCCCGTAGTTGATATTAATACAAACCCTGAAAATCCTATAATTGGCAATCGTTCATTTGGTGAAGACCGCGACAATGTTACCGAAAAAGCTCTTGCTTTTATGAAAGGAATGCAGAGTGCAGGCGTTATGGGAAGTGCAAAGCATTTTCCAGGTCACGGCGATACCGATATGGATAGCCATAAAACCCTGCCTACTATTGACTTTTCAAGAGAAAGATTAGACACTTTAGAGTTATACCCATATAGAAAATTAATTAATGAAGGCCTAAACAGTGTAATGATTGCACACTTAAATGTACCTTCATTAGAGCCACAAATGAATTATCCATCATCACTTTCTACGAAGGTGGTAACAGATCTTCTAAAACACGAAATGGGCTTCAACGGCCTTATTTTTACAGATGCACTTAATATGAAAGGTGCTTCAAACTTTAAGAAGCCTGGTGAAATTGAATTAGCAGCATTCTTAGCTGGAAATGATATTCTTCTTATTTCCGAAGATATTCCAAAGGCAGTAAGTTTTCTAATAAATTCTTATAATGATGAAACCATAACCGAAAAGCGTTTGGCTTATTCAGTTAAGAAAATTCTTTATGCCAAATATAAAGTTGGGCTAAATAACTATAAACCTGTTAAAACAGCATATTTATTAGAAGATTTGAATTCTATAAACGATGATGTTCTTTACGAAGAAGCAATGAGTAATGCGCTTACGGTTATTAAAAATGACCGCGCAATTCTTCCTATTAAAGATTTACAGAAGAAAAAAATAGCTTATGTAAATTTTGGTGATGATTCAGGTGAAGATTTCTTGAATGAACTTAAGAAATATGGAAATGTACATTGGGTAAAGGCTAATAGTTTAGATGATTATATTCAGAAGTTAAAAGAGTATAATTATGTTATAATCGGGTTCCACAAGAGCAATGAAAACCCTTGGAAAAGCTATAAGTTTACCCAAAAGGAATTAGTTTGGATGTATGAAATTGCTCGTACAAACACTGTAATTCTTGACGTATTTGCTCGACCTTACGCTATGCTAGATGTTAAAACCACAGCTAATTTTGAAGGAGTCATTATGTCTTATCAAAATAGTAAGATATCTCAGCAATTGTCTGCTCAATTAATTTTTGGGGCTATAGATGGGAAAGGTAAACTTCCAGTATCATTAGGAGAAGATTTTCCATTAAATACCTTTATGCAAACTAAATCATTGCGAAGATTACAATACGGAACGCCTGAAAGTGTTGGGGTAAATAGCTATAAACTTAAAAAAATTGATTCGCTTGCCAATGTTGGACTTGAACAAGGTATGTATCCTGGAGCTCAAATATTGGTAGCTCGCAAGGGAAAAGTAATTTATCAAAAAAGCTTTGGTTATCACGATTACGACAAAAAAAATGAAGTAAAAAATACTGATATCTACGACCTTGCATCTCTTACCAAAATTTTAGCTACGCTTCCGATAGTGATGGAGTTAGTTGACAGTAAAGAACTAACGTTAAACACCAAGCTTTCAGAAATGCTTCCAGAGTACAAACAAACTAATAAATCTAATGTTAGTTTAAAGCAAATGCTTTCACATTACGCTCGTTTGAAACCTTGGATTCCATTTTATAGAAACACGCTAAATGATGAAAAAACAGGAGTATCATCAAAATATTACGCTAGTAGCCCGGATAAAGACTACAATGTTGAAGTTGCAGAAAATCTATACTTAAGACGTGATTACATTGATACGATTTACAAAACTATTCGTGAAAGTGATTTAAACTCGAGTAAATCATATAAATACAGTGATTTACCATATTATATACTAAAGGAATATTTAGAGAGAAAATATAACAAACCACTTGAAAACATTGTGCAGGAAAACCTTTACGAGTCGTTAGGCGCTAATTATACCTTATTCCAGCCGCTGAAAAAGTTTTCTAAGAATGAGATTCCTCCAACAGAGCAAGACAACATTTTTAGAAAACAAAAAGTTCAAGGCTATGTACACGATCAAGGAGCAGCGATGCTTGGCGGAGTAGGAGGTCACGCGGGATTATTTTCAAATAGTAATGATGTTGCTAAAATCATGCAAATGTTTTTATGGAAAGGATTTTATGGCGGAACTAGATTCTTCAATCCGGATGTTTTAGATAAATTCAACACCTGTTATTATTGTGAAGATAATGTAAGAAGAGGGGTTGGATTTGACAAACCTCAATTAGGAACTGTTGGTCCAACGTGTGGCTGTGTTTCCATGACGAGTTTTGGCCACAGCGGATTTACTGGAACTTTCGCATGGGCAGATCCAGAACAAGAAATAGTATATGTGTTCTTATCAAACAGAACCTTTCCAGATTCAGAAAACAGAAAACTAATTAGAAGTGACTTAAGAAGTTTAATTCAAGAAGCAATTTACGACGCTATTGATTATTAAAAATAAACTTTAATAATTCTATTATGTCTAATTTAGTTTCAAAATAGAAAATTATGAAAATAGCAATAGTATGTTATCCTACTTTCGGAGGAAGTGGTGTTGTAGCTACAGAATTAGGTTTAGCTCTTGCAGAACACGGCCACGAAATACATTTTATAACTTACAAACAACCTGTTAGATTAGAGTTGCTATCAAAAAACATACATTTTCACGAAGTTTCTGTACCAGAATATCCTTTATTTCATTTTCAACCGTATGAACTTGCACTATCGAGCAAATTAGTAGATATGGTAAAACTTCATAAAATTGAAGTTTTGCACGTGCATTATGCCATTCCACATGCTTACGCGGGGTATATGGCCAAGAAAATGTTAGCAGAGGAGAATATTCATATTCCGATGGTAACAACGCTACACGGCACCGATATTACTTTGGTGGGGAGCCATCCCTTTTATAAACCAGCTGTTACTTTTAGCATTAATAATAGTGATGTTGTTACTTCGGTTTCTCAAAGTTTAAAGGAAGATACACTTCATCTTTTTGATATTAGAAAGGAGATTCACGTTGTTCCTAATTTTATAGAAATTCCTAAAAAAATTAATACTTATACCGATTGTCAGCGCGAGCTAATGGCACTTCCAGAAGAACGTATTATATCGCATATTAGTAATCTTCGCAAAGTAAAACGCGTAACCGACGTAATTGAAATATTTGATAGAATTCAGAAAAAAATTCCTTCAAAATTAATAATGGTTGGTGAAGGTCCGGAACGTGAAGCCTGCGAACAATTATGTGTGAACAAAGGCATAGAAGAAAAAGTTCTATTTGTAGGTAATAGTAATGAAGTGGATAAAATATTGTGTTTTACAGATTTATTTCTACTTCCATCAGAAAAAGAAAGCTTTGGACTTGCTGCTTTAGAAGCTATGGCTTGTGGAGTTCCTGTTGTATCTAGTAATACTGGAGGGTTACCAGAAGTTAATATTGATGGGGTAAGCGGATTTTTAAGTGATGTTGGTAATGTTGCTGAAATGGCTGAAAATGCTTTAAAGATTTTGTCATCGGATGAAACTTTAAATAAATTCAAAAAACAGGCTGTTGAAGCAGCAATGGTGTTCGATACAGAAAAAATTGTTCCCTTGTACGAAAATCTATATAAAGAAGCTATTCTTCAGAAACAAAACAAATAAGTTTTAGTAGTTCCTTTTTATAAAAAGCATTGCATTTTCGTTCATCACGCGTGCAACAATAGATTCTGCGGAAATTCTGTTAAACTCATTCAAGTTGTTTAAATTATTTGAAAGATAGTCTTTAGCGTGATTAAGCATTTCTTCAGCTAAATCTTTCATATTTTCTGCAGTCCAAAGACCATTTATTGGATTTACAATTCCATCAAAATCGCTACCGATACTTTGTATTCCCCAGCAAAATAGATTTTGCTCATCAAGTACTTCTGCTATATGCACAACTTGTCTCCATACTAATAGCGATTTTTTCTTGAGTTGTTTTCTCTTATTGGGAATATAGATTTTACTATTGTTTATTTCCTTTTTACTTCCTATTCGACGTTCGTCTAATTGAATTCCAAATATTCCGTTGCTTTTGGCAATGCGTATTAATTCACTGTCGTAAAAATTAATATCAATATCTGCAAACCATTCTCGATGGTTAATTATACCTACTTTATCCCATTGTACAATTGAATGCTTCCCATTACAAGCGGCGTGACTTGCAATTATAGGTATGTTCTCAGCAGCGTATTTTGCGTCTAAAAATTTGTAATAAGCCTTTCTAGAAGCTGTACTCATGTGTTTTATATCTATAAGTATTCTCTTTCCTTCCATATTATCGAGTAATAGTTCAATTACTTCATAACCTAATTCTGTTATTCCAGAGTTTAATCCTCTATTTTGGTTTTTCTTTAATAAAGAAATAGAAATACTGCGGGCGTGACCGCATAGTTCGTTATAAAAATGATGGGCAAGCGTTAGAAACAATGGTTGGTGTTTCCAGTTTTTTACAGCCAAAACATTTCTTAGAACTTCATTTTTGTTGGCCGTATTTTTACTCATAACTAGCCCTGTGTTGAAGCTATGTCCTCCTTCAATAGAAAGTATGATATTAATAATTTTCTTAGACTCAGTTTCCTGCGTTAAATTGGCTTCTATGTCTTGGAAACTTGTAACAATGCGATAAGTATATATTTTTCCCTCTATTTTTTGAACCTGATTATGAAGTTGTAAATAGTAATTATACTCATCAACTAGGTCTTCAAAATAGTTTTCATTACTTCGAATATTATCCATCCGCGACTGACTAATACTTGCTGCAAGGTTTACTAGAACATCGGTTACCCCTTTAATCCCTATAACTTCCTTTCCAAAAAAATGTTTCTCAAAAGGGTAGAGCGCAATTATTACAATTTTCGTTTTAGTTTTGGCAAGGGTAGTAAGGTCGGTTTGAGTGAATTTGGTTAACGTAAACAAACGATTGACAAATTTCTCTAAGAAATTAGGAGGACTATAGTGCCATATAGAGTTTTTGCGATTTGGATCAAGCGCATTTTGCTTTGTGGGCTTATATTTAAAACTTTTACTATAAGGCTTTAGCGAAGGATGACAATGTAAATCTATATAACTTGTATCCATAATGCTCATTTTGTACAAGTTATAAAAATGTAAAGACCTATGAAACTATTGAATAATAATTTACTTATTACATGAAAATAAAAATGCCCCAATAAATGGGGCATCTTATATTAATATTTTACAATTCTTAGAATTGATAACGAGCACTAATACCTACGTCGAAGCTTACGTCATCTCTATATCCCAAGTTAATTTGAGGGCGGAAATCGAAAGAAACTAGCAATGGAAAATCAAAGCTATATTCTATACCAACATCTCCTGTTAAAAATGCAAAAGCTTCAGAATCATCGTATCTATTATCGTAGTCCCAATGTTTTTTATCGTAATTAACTACACCAGCACCTAAACCTGGTCCGGCATACCAATTAAAACCTCCATCAATATTCCAAACCCACTGATAAATTCCTGTAAGTTTTACAGCGTCCCAATACTTCTTACTGTGAACTGCCAAACCTAACTCTAATCTGTTGTTTTCGCCAAGAGCTCTTTGGTAGTTTACTTCAGGACCAAAACCGTCACTTTCACTTAAACGAATACCAATAGCGTTTTTTGCTATTTCTTGGGCATTGGCTTGCAAACCTAATGCAAACACTGTGAATACTAATAAAATTGTTTTTTTCATAATTTGCTTTTTAGTTATAAACATTACAAAAATAGACGTATTTCAAGTTATTTTTAGTTAACAGTGTGCCAATCTACATCTCAAATTTTACAAACTTTTGTTAAGGAATTTTCTACATTTACATTAATATATGAAGAAGCAACTCCAAGATTTTAAAAAGATATTTAATGGTGAATTTAACATTGATTCACTACATACTATGCTATATGCAACGGATGCCTCTGTTTATAGAAAAATCCCGCTTGCAGTAGCATATCCTACTAGTGAACGTGGAATTAAGCAATTAGTAAATTTCGCTAGTAATAATAATATCTCACTAATCCCTCGAACAGCCGGAACTTCTCTTGCGGGACAATGTGTAGGGGAGGGTATAATTGTAGATGTTTCAAAACATTTTACAAATATAATTTCAGTAAATACTGAAATGAAAACAGTTACCCTTCAACCAGGGGTTATTAGAGACGAGTTGAACCAATATTTAAAATCATACGGCCTTTTCTTCGGACCAAACACTTCAACTAGCAATCGATGTATGATAGGAGGAATGGTTGGGAACAATAGTAGCGGTACAACATCTATTCAATACGGTACAACTCGTGATAAGGTTTTAAAATTGAAAACTATCCTTTCGGATGGTAGCGAAGTCATATTTGAACCACTAACAAAAGAAGAGTTTCAGGCTAAAACAAATTTGAATTCCTTAGAAGGTGAAATTTATAAAAAGCTTTATAAAGCATTATCTCCTAAAGAAGTTCAAAAAGAAATAAGAAAAGAGTTTCCAAAACCTGAAATACATCGTAGAAATACAGGCTACGCAGTAGATAGTTTAATAAATACATCTGTTTTTGGTGACTTTGAAGATAAAATAAACATCTGTAATTTACTTTGTGGCAGCGAGGGAACATTAGCCTTTACTACTGAAATTACACTTCAATTAGAACCATTGCCGCCCATACATACAGCAATGATAGCTACTCACTATCAATCCCTCGATTCGTGTTTAAACGACGTTGTGGTAGCAATGCAGCACAATCTGCACACCTGCGAAATGATGGACGATGTTATTTTGAGTTGCACTAATAACAATAAAACTTATGAGCCTTATCGCTTCTTCGTAAAAGATAATCCCAAGGCTATTTTATTATTAGAATTAAAGAGTAATTCAGAGGAAGATCTTCAAAACCAAGTAAACTCTTTGTTGACTTCCTTAAAAAATTCAAATTATAGTTATCATAATCCAGTTTTAAGAGGTGATGAAATAACTATGGCTTTGGAACTTCGTAAAGCCGGGCTAGGGCTTTTAGGGAATATGGTCGGTGATAGAAAAGCAGTTGCATGTATTGAGGATACTGCAGTGGCTTTGGAAGATTTACCTGCATACATAAAAGAGTTTTCAGCTTTAATGAAAAAATATAATCAACAAGCTGTTTATTATGCTCACGCAGGAGCAGGAGAATTGCATTTACGTCCTATATTAAATTTAAAGAAAGATGAAGGTGTTCAGTATTTCAGAAAAATCACCACTGATGTTGCATTACTTTGTAAGAAATACAATGGATCGTTTTCGGGAGAACACGGCGATGGAATAGTACGTGCAGAGTTTATTCCTTTAATGATTGGAGAGAAGAATTACGACCTATTAAAAAAAGTAAAAAAAGCATTTGACCCACAAAACACCTTTAATCCTGGTAAAATTGTAGATGCCCTTAAAATGGATGAATCGCTTCGTTATGAAGTGAATAGAGTAGAACCCAAAATCGAAACCTTGATGGATTTTAGTGATTCTGAGGGAATTCTTCGATTATCTGAAAAATGCAATGGCAGTGGGGATTGTAGAAAAAGCGCTGAAGCTGCCGGAGCTATGTGTCCAAGTTATCATGCTACAAAAAATGAAAAAGATACCACTCGGGCTAGAGCAAATGCTTTAAGAGAAGTGTTAACTAACAATAAGGCCGTAAATAAATTCAATTCTGAAGACTTAAAAAAGGTATTTGATTTATGTTTAAGCTGTAAAGCTTGTGCAAGTGAATGTCCTAGTAATGTAGATATAAGTACTGCAAAAGCAGAATTTTTATATCAATATAACAAAGAAAATGGAGTTTCATTTTCTAACAAACTCTTTGGAAAAAGCACTCAGTTAAACAGATTAGCCTCCAAGTTTCCTAAAATTTCAAATTGGATTTTTTCAAACAATTTGACCTCCAGTTTCATCAAAAATATTGGGGGAGTTCATCCTAATAGAAGCCTACCCTTAATTTCAACCAAAGGTTTAAGTAAAACAGTTGAACTATCTTTAAAAGAAAGAAATAAAAAAATTTTAATTCAGAAGGAGGTATTTTTATTTGTTGATGAGTTTAGCAATTATTTGGATACAGACATCGCTGTTGATTCGTTTGTACTTCTATCGCGTTTAGGTTATAAAGTTAACATTATTGATACCTTGGATAGCGGCAGAGCCTTACTTTCAAAAGGCTTTTTAGAGGAAGCAAAAAAAGAGGTTGACAAGAATATAAATAAGCTAAAAGAAAAGATATCTGCAACTACTCCTTTAATAGGGATTGAGCCCTCTGCAATTCTTTCTTTTCGCGATGAGTACCTCCGATTAGCAACTGATAAAACTTCAGCTACAAATATTTCAAAACACAGTTATTTAATAGAAGAATTCTTAGCTAGTGAGTTTGAAAGAGGTAATATTTCTTCTAGTATGTTTACTTCTGAAGAAAAACACATTAAAATTCACTCACATTGTCATCAAAAATCCCTTAGTAACCAAAAAGTAACTTTTGATATACTAAACATCCCGGAAAACTTCAAACCAACTATAATTACTTCAGGTTGTTGTGGGATGGCTGGGAGTTTTGGTTATGAAAAGGAACATTACGATATGAGTATGCAAATAGGAGAGCTAAAACTTTTTCCAGCTGTTAGAAAAACTACCGAAGAAACTATTATTTCGGCTAATGGGACGAGTTGTAGGCATCAGATTTTTGATGGCACAGGTCGTAAGGCTTTGCATCCAGTTACAATTCTTAAAAATGCTTTAAAGTAAATTCACACCAAATAGATTTTAAATATACCTGTAATTCAAGTTTTTAAATGATAAATCTTGAATTTTGAATTTTGAATCCTTGAATTATTAAATTCGAAAGTTTACATTTGTTCAAAACCAATCTATGGCGGGCAATTCTTTTGGAAAAATCTTTAAAATCACCACTTTTGGCGAATCTCATGGAGAGGCTATTGGTGGGGTGATAGATGGTTGTCCTGCAGGGATTTCAATAGACTTCGAGGCAATTAATTCTGAAATGCAGCGGCGTAAACCTGGGCAATCTGCCATTGTCACTCAACGAAAAGAAGAAGATGAAGTAAAATTTCTTTCGGGAATTTTTGAAGGAAAAACTACAGGAACTCCCATTGGGTTCATAATTGAAAACACCAATCAAAAGAGTAAGGATTACAGCCATATAAAAGACGTATATAGACCTTCTCACGCCGATTATACTTATGATAAAAAATACGGAAATCGCGACTATCGTGGTGGTGGACGGTCGTCTGCACGAGAAACTGCATGTAGAGTTGTAGCCGGAGCAATTGCGAAACAACTAATTAAGGAAATTAAAATTAACGCTTTTGTATCTTCAGTTGGAGATATTTTTATAGATAAACCTTATCAAGCGCTCGATTTTAAAAAGATCGAAAGTAACCTAGTTCGATGTCCTGATGCGAAAAGCGCTCAAAAAATGGAAGAGCTTATCAGAGAAACCAGAAAAAATGGTGATACTGTGGGCGGAACAATTACTTGTGTAATAGAAAACGTACCAGCAGGATTAGGAGAACCTGTATTCGATAAACTTCACGCAGAGTTGGGAAAAGCAATGCTTTCAATTAACGCTGTAAAGGGATTTGAATATGGCAGTGGGTTTTGCGGTGCAAAGATGAAAGGAAGTGAACATAACGACCTTTTCAATTCCGATGGTTCTACAAAATCCAATTTAAGCGGCGGAATTCAAGGAGGAATAAGCAATGGTATGGATATCTATTTTAGAGTAGCATTTAAACCAGTTGCTACTATTATGCAAAAACAAGAAACTATAGATAGCAAAGGGAACAAGGTAATTGCTGAGGGAAAAGGTCGACACGATCCTTGTGTGGTACCTCGTGCTGTTCCTATAGTAGAGGCAATGGCAGCTTTAGTTATTGCTGATTTTTGGTTGTTGAATAAAATTTCAAAAATAAATTAGAATTTTGTAAACCGTCTATTTTAAATAATTTACCACAGTTAATAATCTAGTATCAAAACTTCAATATGAAAAAAATCGCACTTCACTGGAAAATTATAATCGGACTTGTATTAGGTATAATTTGGGCATTACTTTCCAGTAAATTAGGATGGAGTGAATTTACTTTAGATTGGATTGCTCCATTTGGTAAAATATTTATAAACCTGTTAAAGTTAATTGCAGTTCCATTAGTATTAGTTTCTATTATCACTGGAGTTGCAAATATTGGCGATCCTTCTAGCTTAGGTAGAATGGGAGGTAAGACACTTTTAGCTTATTTATTTACAACATTGTTTGCTGTGAGTTTAGGGCTAATTCTTGTAAATACTATTAAGCCTGGTAAATTGATAGATGAACAAAGTAGAATAGATAACCGTATAAGCTATGAGCTTTGGGCGGATTCTAAGGGGCATCAAATAAAGGATGGAATAAATTACTTACAAGACCCAGCCTTTTTTGAAAGAGCACAAGAAATAACAACCTTATCTAAAGGAGAATTAAAAGATGCATCAGTTTCAGATAAATTAGAGACAGCTAAAAAAACCAAAGAAAGTACTCCTTTACAACCCCTAATAGATATAGTGCCAGAAAACTTCTTTTTCTCACTTACTAATAATGGTTTAATGCTTCAAATAATATTCTTCGGAATATTTTTCGGAGTTTGTTTGCTGTTAATTCCCAACGAAAAATCAAAACCTGTAACCGACTTTATGGATGGGACTATGGAGGTTTTCCTAAAAATGGTAGACCTGGTTATGCAAGCAGCTCCATTTTTCGTATTTGCGTTATTAGCAGGAGTTGTGAGCCAAATGGCGGGGGATGATATAGGTAAAGTTTACGAAATATTTAAAGGTCTTAGTTGGTATTCATTAACTGTTTTCTTAGGATTAATGTTAATGATATTTATTATTTATCCTCTTTTTATGAAGCTTTTCGTACGAAGCATTCCATATAGAGGGTTCTTTAAAGCGATGGCGCCAGCACAAACATTGGCTTTTTCAACATCCAGTAGTGCTGCTACACTACCCGTAACAATGGAATGTGTTGAAGAAAATTTAGGCGTAGATAAAAAAATCACCAGTTTTGTTTTACCAATTGGAGCAACTGTAAACATGGATGGAACTTGTCTCTACCAAGCTGTTGCAGTAGTCTTTCTTGCACAATTACACATGATCGATCTTACCATAGGGCAACAACTAACTATTGTAATTACTGCTACATTGGCCTCAATTGGCTCTGCCGCTGTACCAAGTGCTGGCTTGGTAATGCTTATAATTGTTTTAGAATCGGTTGGCTTAAATCCAGCTTGGATTGCTATAATTTTCCCTGTCGATCGAATCCTAGATATGTTTAGAACAATCGTAAATGTTACGGGTGATGCAACCGTATGTAGTATAATTGCAAAGGGAGAAGGCATGTTAAACTATAAAGCTAGAAAAAACCCTTCTGAAACATTTGACTACGATTCATAAACATCCTGATTATTAGTGTTTTACATTTTGAAGTTGTATATTTTATTTCTATATTAGCATACTCCTCATAAATTTTTCTAAGTCTATAATTTAGAAATACTGCATTGTTAATGTTGTAAATCTGTTGGTTATGGAGAGGTTGCTTTTTTTACTTAGTATTTTATTAATTTCCGGGATATCTTATTCCCAAGTTGGTATTGGCACAACTACCCCTTCAGCTGCCTCTATGTTGGAAGTAAGTAGTACTTCGGACGGTGTATCCTTTGGCGGATTTATGCCTCCTCGTGTACCTGATGTGGGAGCAAGAGATAATATTAATCCTAGTACTTCTGATGTTGGTTTACTTGTGTTTACTGAAGATTTAAATTGCTTGCAAATGTGGAATGGCTCTGGTTGGGAAGATGTACATTGTAATTACACATTAGCTTTTGTTAACTTATACCATAACTTTGATCTCCATACAAGTTGGGGGTTTACATCAAATGTTCCGTTTTTTGATAATGGTAGCAAAGGTTTTTTTGGAGTGACTGATGCTACTAATGGAGGTTTTAATGTAATTACAACATTAACCAATAATTTCTTGGGCATAATGGATTTAAACGATACAGAAAACGGAAATGGCACTGCAGATTATGCTACATTAACTTTTGAGACTATAGATATTTCAAATGCTTCTAACGGTGCGACAATGAGTTTTTATTATGAGTTTTTTGAATATGACGGTGGTGATAACGCTTATTACACTTTAATTATTGATGGTATCACACAACCTGAAGTAACCCTAATTGAGGGACAAAATGGCGTTGGAGGAGTGTCAGATAGTGGAGTAATAGAAGAAATACTCCCACCTGGCACAAATTCAGTTTCTTTAAAAATAAGGATTAAACAAAATGGTCAAGAAGACTTTGCAGGTTTTGATAACTTCGCAATTGTTGCAAACTAACAGTTAATCCTTTGAAACCTATAAAAACTTATTTTTCAACTCTGCTGTAGGAATCATACATTTATCCTTTTTCCCAAACCACTTATACCTATTTCTAGCTACATAATCGTATACGGCATTTCTGATAAATTTTGGAACTATTATAAACCCAAAAAGTAGGGGATATGCACCCGAAAGATGTTTTGCTATATATAGTGCTGCCGTAGATTTTTCATGATGTTTATCGCCATCAATGAGAATAATAGAATCTACCTTTGAGCCATCAATTTTGAATTTTGCAGTAAGTTCTTGTCCTATTTCACTCTGAAGAGCAGCAAATTTGAAAACGTTTTTCTGATCTCGTTTAATAACATAATTAATCGCGCCGTTGCAAAGATTGCAAACACCGTCGAATAAAATTATTTTATGAGATTCAATCATAATCGTTATTAATAAGCTCTTAAATCAAATTCAAAACTAATCCTAATTTTTAAGAGGTTCGTTTTTGAAGTTTGATGCTTACGTTTTGGAATTTTTATAATTATACTTTCTCCAATTCAGTTAAACTTACATTAGTAGTAAAAGTCCCATAATTTACAAAAGCTTTATTTTTTTCTATGGTATCTATTGTTCCTATTGCTCTTCCCTCTATCATTCTCACTCTATCCCCAATTTTTAAAGTAACTTTTGGTTTTGGTGGCGGGAGTTTTTTAGCTTCTTCTTTTTCGATTTTCTTTCTTTCTCGAATTACTTCAACCTTTTTCTCCACTTCTTGAATTACCTTTTGTTTTTTCGCTTTTACAGCTTTTTTCACCTTAGGCGCAAGCTTTTTTCGTTTGCTATTTTCAATCATAACAAGCTTCATAAACTCGTCAATAAGCTGTTTTTTCTTCTTATTATTGAAGTATTTATCTGCAAGAGAATCAACCTTTCTACCAAGACTTATAAGCTTTTGGTTAGAGTCGAATAATTCTTGATAGCTTTCTAATTTTTCTTGTACTCGAGCGTTTATTTCTTCAAGCTGTTTGCTTTCAATACGTGCTTTTTGTTCCTCAGATTTTAGGGATTCAGAGGTTTTTCTAAGGTTTGAGCGTTCTTTTTGAAGATTAGCAATCGTTTTATCAAATCTTACTTTTCCACGCTCAATTTTCTTTTTAGCTTTATTTATTAAACTATACGGAATCCCATTTTTTTGAGCTACTTCAAAAGTATAACTACTTCCAGCTTCACCTAAATGTAACTTATATAAAGGTTCTAAAGACCTACTATCAAATTGCATATTTGCATTAATAGCATGAGGAAGTTCATTTGCCAATAGTTTTAAATTGGTATAATGAGTAGTTATAATTCCAAATGCATTGCGTTCGTAAAAGACTTCTAAAAAAGTTTCTGCTAATGCACCTCCTAATTCTGGATCACTACCAGTACCAAATTCATCAATTAAAAAAAGAGTATTCTTATTACACTTTTTAAGAAAATAATTCATCTTTTTTAAACGATAACTATAAGTGCTTAAGTGATTTTCAATAGATTGATTATCTCCAATATCGGTTAAAATACGTTTGAAATAGCTTACTTCACTTTGTGGCTCTACTGGAATCAACATACCACTTTGTAGCATTACTTGCAACAGACCAACTGTTTTAAGCGTAATACTTTTCCCACCTGCATTAGGTCCGGAAATAACGATAATCCGCTTTTCTGGAATTAATTCAATGCTTTGAGGGTAAGTTTTTTGTTTCCTCTTATTATTTGAAATCAACAATAGAGGATGATACGCTTCCAGTAAAGAAATCTTTTTCTCCGAATTATTTCCTTCAGTCTTATAGGTAAGAATAGGAAGGACTCCATTTATTTTAAGTGCGTACTTAGCCTTCGCATAAAGCACATCCATAGTAGTTAAATATTCTTGATAACTAGCTAGAAGCTCGGCATACGGACGAACAAATTCAGTTAATGCTTTTAAAATTCGTTTAATTTCTTCTCCTTCTTCATACAGTAGATTGCTTAACTCATTTGCAAACTCCAGAGTTTCTTGGGGCTCTATATAAACTATACTCCCAGTTTTTGAACTACCCAAAACTGCACCTCTTACTTTTTTACGGTGCATTGCTTTTACTGCAAGTACTCTACGATTTTCAACAACCGATTCACGAATGTCGTCTAAATAATCGTTTTGTGAGTATTGCGAAAGTGCTTTAGTAAAAGAAGAATTAATCTTTCCTTTTACAACATTTAACCTCCTGCGAATTGTCCCTAATTCGATAGAAGCCTCATCTTTAATCTCGCCGTATTTATTAACTTTCTTATTAATTTCTTCTGAAATAATTGAAGTGTAATTTACTTCTTCAGAAAAAGCATTAAGCTGTACGTAAAACTCTTCATATTTCTTGAAGAATTTTAATAAAATTCGAGTAGTTTCTGATATAGAAAGAATTTTTCTGAAGCCTGAAATCTCCAAAGTACTATTTTCTATACTGAATAGTTTAAGCTCTCTAAAAATAGGATCGAAACCGTGATTGGGTATCTTATTATCGCCTTCAAAAGATACCGTGAATTCTTTTAAGCGCAATAATTCAGGTTCAATTTCAGAAAATTCCTGAAACGGTCTTATTGAAAGAACCTGTTCCCGACCAGGTTCAGTAACACATAATTCTGAAATCTGATTCAGGACGGTTGGAAACTCAAGATCCTCTAAAGTTTTTTTATCAATTTTAATCATACAGATTACTCTTGGGATTTTCTTAATTCTAATACATCAAAACAACTAAAACGCTAACGATTGAATGAAACCTATTAGTAAGTTTTAGATTGATAAATGAGGCTTTTTCTTTTATTTTTTAAATAATTAAAAAATTCAAACCCCCACCTATTCGTGAATATGTTATCTTATTTTTGTGTTCACAAAAGTAAGTATAATGCAGATAACAATAGAGCTTGGATGGAGGGCGATTTTAAAAGATGAATTCGAAAAACCATATTTCAAAGATTTAATGGAATTTGTGAAATATGAATATAAAACATCGAAATGCTTTCCACCTGAAAATCAAATATTCTCGGCCTTAAATCATACACCATTTAACGAAGTTAAAGTGGTGATTATAGGTCAAGATCCTTATCACGGAGATGGTCAAGCACACGGATTGTGTTTTTCAGTAGGGGAGAAAGTGGCTATTCCGCCATCCTTAAAGAATATTTTTGAAGAAATTAGAACAGATGTTGGTAAAGAGATTCCAAATAATGGCTATTTACTTCGATGGGCAGAGCAGGGAGTTTTAATGTTGAATGCTACTTTAACTGTTAGAGCACATCAAGCGGGTAGTCATCAAAAAAGAGGTTGGGAAAAATTCACTGATGCTATAATTCAAAAACTTTCTGAAGAAAAAGAAGGCATTGTTTTTTTACTTTGGGGTGGACCTGCTAAAAAGAAAGGTTCTAAAGTCGATAGTGCTAAGCATTTGGTATTAAATAGCGGACATCCATCTCCATTAGCAGCAAACAGGGGTTACTGGTTTGGAAACAAACACTTTAGTAAAGCAAATGATTATTTGATTGAAATTGGAAAAAGTCCAATTGAGTGGTAGACTAAAATTTATTAAGCCCTATAAATTATTACAAAGTTTACTAAGCGAAATAGCCAGAAAACACTGTTAACTTAAAAGAAGAATCGAAGCTTACTATTCTTCCTCAGGTACTTCAGTATCGGCATTTGCGTCATTACAACTAAACTGTAGCAACAAGAAGTTTGTAACTAACAACGCTCCCAAAATGATTAAAAAAGTTGTCATAATACTTGATTTTATATAAATAAGATGCAAGTAATACTTTTGGGTTGCGTAAATATTAAGATTTTTTTTAGAATTCATGTAACACGCTGTCTTCTTGAACCTTAGAATCGATTAACTGAAGTTCTAAAAGTTTTTGCTGTATATTTTGAAGTTCTTTCGATGTTAATTGCACATCAGACCATTCTGTTAATGATAACCATTCACGAACATCTTCTATTTTCTGACCATAGCGTTTTGCAATTATTTCGTCTATTTCTGGTAAATCTTTAAAGTTGGCTGTAGTCTTGTTAATTACATCCAATATAGCCTGAATACAATCTGCTTCATTTTCTAAAACATCATTTCTAACAGCAATCACAAAACTTGGCCATGGAGTAGGAGATAAGCCTACTAATCGGAAGGTGCCATTATCTACGTGCGGTTTTGTCATAAACTTTTCCCACATAAAATAATCACCATTACCTTTAGGCAACCCTTCTATTGCACCATTTAAATCTTGGATTACTTTAAATTTTAAATCGGATTGTAAATCCCACTCTAGATTTTCGGCATTTACATAAGCCATTAAATGCGATCCAGATCCGTATCGACTAATTGCTGCTTCGGTACCTTTTAAGTCTTCCACTGCGTTATATTCTGAGTTGGCGGCTACGTGAATCCCCCAAAGTAAAGGCGATTTCACAAAAACCTGCACAATCTTACAGTCATTTCCATTAATAATATCGCGAACAATTCCTTCAGTAAGAATTACTGCCATATCAATTTCTTTATCACGTAAAGCTTGAACCATATGGCCTGTTCCTTCAGGAAAATCTTTCCAACGCAAATTGATATCTTTCCTGTGAAATTCCTTATCGCGCAATGCAATATACCAAGGTAAATTAAAGTGTTCCGGCACACCGCCGATTAAAAAATTTTTCATTGTACAATTTTTTCTAAAGTATATTGAATAAGCTCATCGATAGTTTTATACGAGTTTTTACTAAAACTACCTGTGGCGCGATTAGCGATAATTGCATTCATTGAAATAGCACTATGACCTAGTAATTTAGACATACCATACATCGTTGCCGTTTCCATTTCCATATTCGTAATTTTCTTTTTATTTATACGGAATGAAGTAAGTTTTTCGTTAAGATTTTCATCTCTTAATCTAGCGCGAAGCACACGCCCTTGTGGACCATAAAAACCTACATTAGTTATAGTAATTCCTTTAAAAGTTTTATCTGAAGATAATTTTTCTAATAAACTTTTATCAGCCTTAACAGCATAAGGAACCGAATTATCTGGATTCCATTGTGTATGATCAATAAATTTTTGGGCAAAATCCCGTTCAAAAATAGTGTCAATATCATTGTAATAATGCATAACATTATCTAAGCCAATACCTATAGCACTTATTAAGAAACTATCTACTTCAATTTCATCAGTTAAGCTACCAGATGTTCCAATTCTAATAATATCGAGAGAAGTAAGTTTCTTTTTAATTGTTCTATTTTCAAAGTCAATGTTTACTAAAGCATCGAGTTCGTTAAAAACGATATCAATATTATCTGGACCAATTCCAGTTGAAATAACACTGATACGTTTTCCTTTGAAATTACCTGTATGTGTTTTAAATTCACGATGTTCAGCTTTTACTTCAATAGAATCGAAGTATTTTGAAACCATTTCAACTCGACCTGGGTCGCCAACGGTAATTACTGTTGGAGCTAACTCGGAAGGAGCAAGATTTAAATGATAAATTTTACCCTCAGGTGTTAATATTAATTCACTAGATTTTATAGATTCTGATTGCATATTAATTCTTTGTGATTAACTATGTATAAAATAGGTGCTTCAAGTCGATTTCTTTAAACTTCAGTTACCCTCCTACACGTTTTACTTTAAATCCCTTATCCTTCAAAAACTTCATTATCTTATCGCGATAATCACCTTGAATTATAATTTGTTCATTTTTAAAACTTCCACCAACACTTAAAAGCTTCTTTATTTCTTTCGAAAGTATTTTAAAATCCGAATCTGCACCATTATACCCTTCAATTATAGTAATAGGTTTGCCTTTTCGTTTTTCGTATTTACAAATAAGAGGCTCGTCTTGTAACCAAATTGTTGATTCTTCCTCTGTTTCAGGAACGTCTTCTGGTTCGTGATCTGGAAATAGGTTTTTTAATTGGTCTTCTAAAGAATTCAAATTGTAAAGTTTAAGATTTATATTTCGCTATTCTCAATATCAAAAATTGGGTGTTGAGTGAAGTCGAAAAGGCTACTTTTTTATCAGTCCGATTTCTACCAAACGTTGGTGAAGAAACTCTCCTGCAGTAATATCCTCATATGCTTTAGGATGATCTTCATCGATACACTCTGGCATACAGTTTAATTTCATATCACTACGAGGGTGCATAAAAAAAGGAATAGAATAACGAGGTGTATCCCATTCTTCACGAGGTGGATTTACTACGCGATGTATAGTTGAACGAAGTTTGTTATTAGTATGACGCTCTAACATATCACCTACGTTTATTACTAGTTCATCTTCATTTGGGATTGCATCAATCCATTCTCCATCTTTTCTCAATACTTGTAAGCCTCCTGCAGAAGCTCCCATTAAAAGTGTGATTAAATTTATATCGCCATGAGCACCTGCACGAACAGCTCCTTTTGGCTCTTCAGTAATAGGAGGGTAGTGGATTGGCCTTAAAATACTGTTTCCGTTATTAGCCCAATGATCGAAGTAAAACTCATCTACTCCAATATATAATGCCAAAGCTCTTAGTACGTAAATTCCAGTTTTTTCAAGCATTCTGTAGGCTTCCATTCCTGTATGATTAAAGTCTGGAAGTTCACTTACTTGCACGTTTTCAGGGTAATCTTCATCTAAATTGGCGTCTACAGATGGTTCTTGACCAAAATGCCAAAACTCTTTTAAATCTCCTTCTTTTTTACCCTTAGCATGTTCTTTTCCAAAAGAAATATATCCGCGTTGGCCACCAAGACCTTCAATTTCGTATTTCTTTTTTGTTTCTTCAGGAAGTGCAAAAAAGCTTTTCACTTCTTTATAAAGTTCATCAACTAAATTATCACTAAGAAAGTGATTTTTAAGTGAAACAAATCCTATATCTTCATAAGCCGAACCAATTTCGTCTACAAACTTTTGTTTTCTTTTAGGATCTTCAGAAAGAAAATCAGCTAAATCAACACTTGGTATATTATTCATAGTTTCAATTTTTTAATGAATTTATTAATTGTTTAGAAATTAAAGATTTAGGAAATAAGCCTAAGTCTGTAATTTATAATCAACTACATTTTTGTATAACTATTATAAGCTACTTTAAAATTCTTACAATTCTCAATGAATTTTAGATTTACAAATATACCAAATTGTTAAAGTTTATACGAAGTTAAAATTTGCTATAATAATCCTTTTAGATGCAGGTTTTTTCCTAATTTTGATAGTTATAACTTTTTAAGATGAAAACTGAAACAACTCCACAAATATTCTATAATTACGACCGAAAAGGTCTTGATGACTCTACATTATTAAAATTGTATCGCGCTATGTTAAAGCCGCGAACAATTGAAGAAAAAATGCTAATTCTTCTTCGTCAAGGAAAGATTTCAAAATGGTTTAGTGGAATAGGGCAGGAAGCAATTTCTATTGGAGTAACCTCTGTATTAGAAAAAGATGAATACATCTTACCTATGCACCGAAACCTAGGGGTTTTTACCTCTCGTGAGATTCCTTTACATAGATTATTCTCACAGTGGCAGGGAAAAGCCAATGGTTTTACCAAAGGTAGAGATAGAAGTTTCCACTTTGGAACACAAGAATTCCACATTATTGGTATGATTTCACACCTAGGTCCTCAATTTGGTGTTGCTGATGGAATAGGATTAGCCAATAAATTAAAAAACAACAAGAAAGTTTGCGCTGTATTTTCAGGAGAAGGAGGAATGAGCGAAGGTGATATACATGAAGCATTAAACGTAGCGTCTGTATGGCAACTTCCGGTATTGTTTTGTGTTGAGAACAATGGTTACGGACTTTCGACCCCTACAAATGAACAGTACAATTGCGAAAACATAGCAGACCGTGGTGTGGGCTACGGAATGGAATCGCATATCATTGAAGGTAATAATGTTCTTGAAGTTTATACTAAGCTAAAAAGTATAGTTGAAGACATGCGCATAAATCCTCGTCCAGTTCTTTTAGAATTTAAAACTTTTAGAATGCGTGGTCACGAAGAAGCTAGTGGTACAAAATACGTTCCTTCAGAATTAATTGAAATGTGGGAAGAACGCGATCCACTAGTGAATTTTGAAAACTATTTATTAGCTGAAGGTATCCTTACTGAAGAAAAAATTAAAGAGTTTAAAGATGAATTTAAACAGGAAATTGATGAAAATTTAGAGATAGCTTTTGCAGAACCTGTAATCGAATTTTCTGAAACTAATGAGTTAAATGATGTTTATAAAGAATTTAATTATCAGGAGGTTAAAGAAAATTCAGAAAAAGAAAATATTAGATTGATTGACGCTATTTCTCAGGGCTTAAAACAATCTATGGAACGCCACGACAACCTTGTGATAATGGGACAAGACGTAGCGGAATACGGTGGTGTTTTTAAAATCACAGAAGGCTTTGTAGAGCAATTTGGGAAAGACAGAGTTAGAAACACTCCTATATGTGAATCAGCTATTGTATCTACGGGAATGGGGCTTTCAATAAACGGTTTTAAAGCAGTTGTAGAAATGCAGTTTGCAGATTTTGTTAGTTCTGGATTTAACCCGATAGTTAATTATTTAGCAAAAAGTCATTACCGATGGAACGAAAAAGCTGATGTAGTAATTAGAATGCCTTGTGGAGCAGGAGTAGGTGCGGGACCATTCCACAGTCAAACAAATGAAGCTTGGTTTACACATACACCAGGGTTAAAAGTTGTATACCCTGCTTTTCCTTATGATGCAAAGGGATTATTAGCAACAAGCATTGAAGATCCAAACCCAGTCCTTTTCTTTGAACATAAAGCACTGTATAGAAGTATCCGACAAGATGTTCCTACTGATTATTTTACATTACCATTAGGCAAAGCAGCCTTGCTAAAAGAAGGAGAAGATATTACTATCATAACCTATGGAGCAGGAGTGCATTGGGCGCTTGAAACTCTTGAGCAAAACCCTGAAGTTAAGGCAGACCTAATAGATTTGCGAACACTTATGCCTTTAGATACAGAAACTATATATAAATCTGTAAAGAAAACAGGGAAGGCTATAATTCTTCAAGAAGACTCCATGTTTGGAGGAATAGCATCTGATATTTCAGCTTTAATTACAGAGAATTGTTTCGAACAATTGGATGCACCTGTAAAACGTGTGGCTAGTTTAGAAACACCAATCCCTTTTGCCGCAAATCTTGAAAAAGGTTACCTTTCTAAAGGAAAATTTAAAAAAGAACTATTTAACTTATTATCTTATTAATCATTTAACACTCTCTGTTAAACTTTAGATAAAGGAAATACAAACGTTAAAATTGTTGTTTACTTTAGTGAAATACTAATCATTAAAACTAAACAATATGGTACGCTGGATTATTATTTTCTTGGTAATAGCAATAATTGCTGGAATCTTTGGATTCGGGGGCATCGCAGATGGTGCAACTGACATCGCAATGATTATTTTTTGGATTTTTATTGTATTACTAGTGCTATCCCTACTTTCTAGACTATTTAGAAAATAGTGTTATTCTAACCAATTTATTTACAAACAAATCACATTTTAAAATTATGAAAAAACTAATTATGTTAGCACTAGTTGCTGCAACCGCTTTTGCTTGCGGTACCCCAAAAACAGTACAAGAATCTCGTAAAGTAATTAAAGGTTACTGGAATTTAGATGAAGTTTCATACGATTCGTCTGGTACATTTAACGTTACAATGTTTAATGACACATCTGCAGAATGTTTTGAAGGCAGTATGTGGCGTTTTATCCCTAACAATAATACTGGTAGATACAATATCGAAAATTCTAATTGTCCTACTGGTGAACGTAACTTTATTTTTACAATTCAAGAAATAGATCCAACAAGTGGGTTGTATGATTTCTTACTTAAACCTACAAATGCCAAAGGTAAATCAGATACAAATGCTGGTTATAGATTGCGCTTAACTCAACTTAACGAAAATTCAATGCGTTGGGAGCAAACTGTAAATCTTGATGGTAAACCATTTAAAATTAATATGAACTTTTCTAAAATAAACGAATAAAAACTTATGAAAACTTTTTTTAAACAAACCGCATTAGTTGCTTTAGCATTTACACTAGTAATAAGCTTAGGAAGCTGTGAAGCAACTAGAAACGCAAATAATAAACAAAAGGGCGCTGTAATTGGTGCTACTGGTGGAGCTGTACTCGGTGCCATATTAGGAAATAATATTGGAAAAGGAGGAAACAGCGAACTAGGAGCAGTAATTGGTGGTGTAGTTGGTGGTAGTGCTGGTGTAATTATCGGTAACAAAATGGATAAACAAGCACAAAAAATTGAAGAGGAAATTCCTGGAGCTCAAGTAGAAAGAGTTGATGATGGAATTGTAGTTACTTTTGATGAAAACAGTGGTGTTTATTTTGCTACTAACAAATATAACTTAAACACTCAATCTCAAGAAACTCTTGATAGATTGGCAAATGTATTAAAGGAATACCCTGATACTAATATTTTGGTAGTAGGACATACTGATAGTACAGGTCCAAGAGATTTTAATATGACACTTTCTAGAGATCGAGCTAATTCGGTAACCAATTATTTCGTATCTCAAAAAGGACTTGGTTCTGGAAGAATTACAACTAAGTGGTTCGGACCTGATACTCCTATTGCAGACAATAGTACTGTAGAAGGAAGAGCTAAAAACAGACGTGTAAACATTGCTATCGTTCCAAATGAAAAAATGAAGAATGATGCAAAGAACGAAGCTGGAGAATAATTAATATTTGAAAGTATTTTAAATCCCGCCCATAATTGGAGCGGGATTTTTTATTTTTATTAGATATATTATGGTTAGAAAGAATAAATGGGATTTAATTATAATTGGTGGAGGTCTTGCAGGCCTTACCACTGCTTTATCTTTATCTAATCATAACTTAAAGATATGTTTAATTGAAAAGAATACATATCCAAACCATAAAGTGTGTGGTGAATATGTAAGTAATGAAATTCTACCATATCTAACTTCCTTAAACATTGATCCTTTTTCTATTGGAGCGAAAAAAATCACAAGATTCAATCTCACGAATTTAGAAGGTACAACTCTTAACACTGATCTTCCATTAGGTGGCTTCGGAATTAGTCGTTACGCTTTTGATAATTTAATTTTTGAATCTTTAAAGAATGAAATAGAAATAAAATTTGATACTGTTGAGAAAATACTTTTTCAAGATGGGAATTTTAAAGTTTCTACTCAGAATAAAGAAATCTTTACAGCGGAATTTGTTGTGGGAGCATTTGGAAAAAGATCGAATATTGATTCTTTTTTAAAAAGAGATTTTATATTACAAAAATCCCCTTGGCTTGCTGTTAAGGGTCATTATGAGTTTGATTTTCCCGAGAACACTGTGGCTTTACACAATTTTAATGGCGGATATTGCGGCCTTAGTAAAATCGAAACTAATGCTGTTAATGCTTGTTATTTAACCACTTTTAAAGCATTCAAAAAATATGGTGATATTGATTCTTTTCAGAGTAACGAAATGAGTAAGAACCCATTTCTAAAAGAATTTTACAAAACTGCAAAACCCATTTTCGAGAAATCATTAACTATTAGTCAAGTTTCTTTTCAAAAAAAGAAACCCGTAGAAAATCATATCTTTATGATTGGTGACAGTGCTGGATTAATTCATCCATTATGTGGAAACGGAATGGCAATGGCAATTAGAAGTGCTCAAATATTTTCAAATTTATTTTTAGAAGTAATGCAGAAAGATAGTTTTAACAGAGGTATTTTAGAAGTGAATTACACTCGATTATGGAATAATGAATTTGGAAAAAGACTAAAAACAGGAAGAGCCATTCAAACTTTGTTGATGAACCATTTTAGTTCAAAAATTGGATTTTCCGTAGCCAAAACATTTCCATCAATAATTCCTATACTAATTAAAAAAACACATGGTAATCCTACTAAATGATTAGTTTCAGCCATAAAAATAGATCTTCTCAAAAAGAAGTGATGGACAGTTTGGATTTTCAAGGAGATGAATTGAATAATCTACTGCTTGACTTAAAAGCTATAAACAAGTGGTTGGGGGGCAATCACATTACCATTGATGGGGTTAAAAAGTTAATAAAAAATCACTCTAGAGACAATGCCGTTACAATAATTGATATAGGGTGTGGCGACGGAGAAATGCTAAGAAAATGTGCTGATTATTCTGTAAAGCAAAATTTAAGATTTAAGCTTATTGGTATAGATTTCAATGAAAACATATTAGAAATAGCCAAATCCAAAAGCGTTGGTTATTCAAATATTTCATTTCTTAATATGGATGTCGTAAACAATACAGAAGCAATACCTGAAAGCGATATTGTTTTATGTACATTATTTCTTCATCACTTCAAAAATGAAGAAATAGAAAAGTTAATAAAAAAGTTTTTGGTCAAGTCACGATTAGGGATAGTTATAAATGATTTAGAAAGAAGTAAACTAGCATTTAATTTGTTTAAATTGGTACATAAATTATTTCTGAAAACAAAAACGGCTAGACACGACGGTTTAATATCCATCTCAAAAGGTTTTAAAAAAAATGAACTAGTTAGGTTTTCAGGGCATATTCCAAATCAAAAAAGTACTATCCGTTGGTGTTGGGCTTACAGATTTCAATGGATTATAAATAAAAATAAATAATGGTAAAAATCAAAACAGTTTCGACTCAAGTAGCTCAACATGGTAGAGAAACACCTGAGATTATTGAGCTAGTTAAAAATTGGATGAGGGATCAAGATAACCGATACAAACGTAAAGTAGTGAAAATAATGGAAGGAGCAGGGGTGGACAAACGCTATTCTATTATGAATCCTGTAGAAGTATTTGAAAATCCCAGTTTTGAATCTCGTAATGACATTTACATTAGGGAAATAAAAAAGATGGGCAAAGAATGCCTACAAAAAGCACTAAATAAAGCAAATTGGAAGCCTACTGATATTGATTTTATTATTACCGTAAGTTGTACAGGAATTATGATTCCATCGGTCGATGCTTATCTAATTAATGATCTTAAAATGAGGGGTGATGTTGTGCGCTTACCTGTAACTGAAATGGGATGCGCTGCTGGTGTTTCTGGAATAATCTATGCTCGAAATTTTTTAAAAGCGAATCCGGGAAAAAGAGCAGCTTTAGTTTCAATAGAAGCTCCAACTGCCACCTTTCAAATTAATGATTATTCAATGGCAAATATTGTAAGTACCGCAATATTTGGAGATGGTGCTGCTTGTGTTCTATTATCTTCTTGTGAAGAGGATGCTGGGCCTGAGATAATTGCTGATGAAATGTATCATTTCTATGACGCAACTGATATGATGGGATTTAAGCTTGTAGATACTGGATTACAAATGATACTAGATAAAGAAGTACCTGAAAAAATAGCAGAGCACTTCCCTAAAATTATTCACCCATTTTTAAGAAAGAGTGGTTTAGCAATTGAAAATATAGACCACCTTATTTTCCACCCTGGAGGTAGAAAAATTGTAGAAACTGTGGAAGAACTTTTTGGTAAATTGGGGAAAAACATTACCGATACCAAGGAAGTATTAAGGCTCTATGGAAACATGAGTAGTGCCACCGTCCTTTTTGTACTAGAAAGATTTATGACACGAAATCCTGAAGCTGGATCCTATGGACTTATGTTAAGCTTTGGCCCAGGATTTTCTGCTCAGCGCATATTGTTAAAGTTTTAAGGTAAGGGACTATGAGTTTAAAAAATCAATGGGCAGTGATTTTAGGTGGAAGTAGTGGTTTAGGTCTTGCAAGTGCTATAAAACTCGCTTCTGAAGGTATGAATATTTGTATTGTTCATAGAGATAGAAAAAGTAACATACCTGAATTTGAAACTGAAGTTTCTAAATTAAAAGCGTTTGGAGTAGATATAAAAACTTTTAATAAAGATGCTTTAAATAAAGAGGTAAGAAATCAAATAATTTCTGAATTACCGGAAAAGAGTGTGAACCTGTTATTACATAGTATTGCGAAAGGAAGTTTAAAGGCTATGAGTCACGATGGAACTAATCTTGACAAACAAGATTTAGATATAACAATACATGCAATGGCAACTAGTTGGTACGAGTGGACTCAAGCTTTAATCCAACAGAATAAATTTTCAGATAGTGCTAGAAATTTAGCTTTTACAAGTGAAGGAAATACTAGGGTTTGGCCTGGTTATGCAGCAGTTTCAGCTGCAAAATCAGTTTTAGAATCTTTAATGAGAAGCATGGCTGTAGAACTTGCTTCACTTAATATAACATCCAATTGTATTCAAGCAGGTACCACACAAACAGCATCTTTTAAAATGATTCCAGGTAGTGAGAAATTAGCGGAAATGAGTAAAATGAGAAATCCATTTAAAAGAATGACTCAAGCAGAAGATGTCGCAAATGTGGTTTTTTTACTTTGCAAAGATGAAGCTAAGTGGATAAATGGAACTATTATAAAAGTTGATGGTGGCGAAAGTCTTCGGTAATTAAAAAATAAGATTTGAAGAGCGATAATATAATAAAATTACTTCCTTACGGAGCCGAGTTTTTATTTGTGGACAAACTCACTATGATTTCTACTGAAAGGGTCGAGGGCTATTATACTTTTAAAAAGGACGAGTATTTTTACCAAAGTCATTTTAAAGAAAATCCTGTAACACCAGGGGTAATCCTAATAGAGTGCATGGCTCAAATCGGGCTTGTGTGTTTGGGAATTTATTTATTAAATTCAGAAGAGGTTTCTGTAAAAACTTCTGTTGCATTTAGCAGTTCTCAAGTTGACTTTCTTATTCCTGTGTTTCCTGGAGAAAAAGTAAACGTAGTTTCTGAAAAGGTTTACTTTAGATTTAATAAATTAAAATGCAAGGTTAAGATGTTCAATGAAAAAGGGGAGCTAGTGGCGAATGGTGAATTAAGCGGAATGGTAAAGAAGTATGAATAATAGGGTTGTAATAACTGGTTTAGGTGTTTGTTCCCCAATAGGAGTGGGGCTGCCCGATTTTACAAAATCTTTAAAAAATGGTAATTCTGGAATTCGTTATTATTCTGAATTAGAAGATTTAAAGTTTTCTTGTCATTTAGGTGCTATTCCTGAAGTTACTGAAGAAAAAAAGAGGGAATATCTTACGGAATTACAGTTACGAAATTTTAAAAGTAGTAGTATTTTATATGGAATTATTGCAGGAATGGACGCTCTAAAAGATGCAAAAATTTCAGCATCTAAAATTGATGATGACCCTTTATGGGATTTAGGAATTATTTTCGGAACCGGAGTAAGTAGCGTAGAAAAGTTTAGAGAAAGCATACATAAAGTAGATGATAAAAACGCACGTAGGTTAAGTAGCAATACCGTTCAACAAATAATGACTAGCGGAATTAGTGCTTATTTAGGTGGTTTAATTGGTGCAGGGAATATTGTTACAACAAATTCATCTGCCTGTTCCACTGGAACTGAGGCGCTACTATTAGGTTACGAAAGAATAAAAACTGGCAAAGCCAAGCAAATGCTTTGTGGGAGTACTAGTGATCATGGGCCATATATTTGGGCAGGTTTTGACGCCTTAAGAATTACCAATTATAGATATAACGATGCTCCCGAAAAAGTTCCGGGTCCTTTAAGTGAAACCGCAAATGGATTTATACCGGGTAGTGGAGCAGGGGCATACCTCTTAGAATCGTTAACGAGTGCGGAAAAAAGAGGAGCCACTATTTATGCAGAGGTTTTAGGGGGTGCCGTTAATAACGGTGGACAAAGAGGTAAGGGAACTATGACAGCTCCTAATAATAAAGCTATTATAAAATGTATACAAGCAGCCTTAAATGATTCAAAAATTGAAGGAAGAGATATTGAATATATAAATGGTCATTTAACAGCAACTTCTAAAGACCCAGACGAAATTGAAAGTTGGTGTAAAGCACTTAATAGAAAAGGAAATAACTTTCCTTTTATTAATTCCTTAAAAGGTGCAATAGGGCATTGTATAGGTGCCAGTGCTAGTATTGAAATAGTTTCGGCATTAGTACAAATGAAAGAAGGATTTATTTTTCAAAATAATAACTGTGAACCTATACACCCTGAAATACTAAAGAATATTTCCATAGATAAAATTCCAACACAAACTCTTTACAAAACATTTAACATAATGGCCAAAGCGAGTTTTGGGTTTGGAGATGTAAATGCCTGTGTTATTTTTAAAAAAATATAAGAATTATGACAAAAGAAAATATTTACGCTAAACTTAAGCCTATTATAAAGAACTACCTACCAGAAGATGTTTCTAAAATGGAAATTAGTAGAGAAAGTGATCTTACAAAAGAATTGAATATCAACTCAGCCCATTTAATTGATATTGTTCTAGATGTAGAAGATGTTTTTGATATCGAAATAAAAAATGAAGATCTCGAAAAACTCAGAAATCTAAATGATGTAATTAATTTGATCAAAAAGAAAACGGAATAATTAGGAATTCGTTGTAAACAGTTACCGAGTTTAAATTGGTATAAAAAAACTGTTTTTATTAGTGTAAAGGACTAGATTCCTAAATACTAATAAAAACAGTTATTTAATTTTATTACTCTATAAAATTTTCGTTTTCGGAAGTAGGTTGAATGTTTGGTGGAGTTTCGTTGGAAGGACTTTGCTCCAAACCTGCAGATTCAACTTCAAAAAACTCTAATATTTCTGTTGGATTCTCAATTTGTTTTGTTCTATTCCCATTTATAGCAATTGGTTTGGATATTACAAAATCATTGCTTTGAATAATTTTTATCCAATCCTCTGTATTAAAATCTGAAGTGTTTTCAGAATTTAGATCAAGCTCACGAGTGTCAACTAGGTCGCCAACTTTCACTCCAAGAGCTTTTGCTATTTCTACCCATTGGGTATCTCCAACTTTCGTTTTTGCTATATCAATTGCTAAATACGGTTTTTCGATACCTGTAAGATAACTCAACGTATGTGTACCTACACGTGTATTACTACTGTATATTAGTGTTAATTGATTTTCGTCACGTGCTATTACTCCCATATTTATATATTCTTAATGTGCTTGTAGTTTATCTTTTCGCTTTTGTAATTGTGTTCTAAGCTCTGTTGAAACCTTTGCTACAGAGGCCTCAAATGATGCTGCTGATGTTTCAGCAAAAATATTAGAGCCAGGCACGCTTAAACGTACACTGCAAATTTTACCTTTTTCTGGATTGCTGCTATTTTCTTTTTTGAAATAAACATCTGCACTTACTATAGAGTCGTATTTAGATTCCAATTTATTTAACCTTTCTGTCAATAAAGCTTCTAACCTTGGACTAGCGGTTACCTCGTGATATTCAAAATTGATAGTCATATTTTATTTATTTAAAATTTGAATATTAAAGATACAATAGCATAAAATCCATTCCAAACTTTTAATAGCTTTTTGTGAAATTAATCTTCCTTAATTACTGTATTACTAGAATCTGGAATTAATAAAGATGCTAATACACCTCCAGCCAAAGATATACCTATAACACCAAGAGAAAGCCATTCGGGTATTTCTACATTATGTGATAGTAGCATTTTAATACCGACAAATGCAAGAATAATAACCAAGCTATAGTTTATGAATCTAAACTTCGTCAACATTCTAGAAACTAAGAAATACATAGAACGCAATCCTAAAATTGCCAAAATATTGGAACTAAAAACAATAAATGGATCGGATGTAATTGCAAGTATTGCCGGAATACTGTCTAAAGCAAATAGAATATCGGTTAATTCAATGATTATTAAAGCTACGAAAAGGGGAGTGGCTGCTCGTATTCCCATACGTTTTATAAAAAATTTATCCCCATCCATTTTATAACTTATAGGAAAGAGTTTTTTCATATATCGAAATACTTTCGATTTTTTCGGATCGAATTCAGACTCTTTATGAGTTAACATTCTAAAAGCCGTAAATAAAAGGAAAGCACCAAAAACATAGATTATCCAATCAAACTTATTGATGAGAGCTACACCAAAAAATATCATTAACGCTCTAAAAACTATCGCGCCTAAAATTCCCCAAAACAAAACTTCGTGTTGATATTTTTGAGGAATAGCAAAGGATGAGAAAATTACAGCTATCACAAATACATTATCAATACTTAACGACAGCTCGATTAAATATCCAGTGATATACTTAAGGACTGCATTTTCTGGAGTAAGGCCTGTAGGGTTATCAACTAGCCCTTCAGAAAATAACCAAAAAATAATCCCCGAAAAACCTAAGGCAATAGTTATCCAAATAGAAGTCCAAATTGCCGCTTCCTTGGTTTTAATTACATGCGGAGTACGATTAAATACACCTAAATCTAAGGCTAGAAACAAAATTATAAAAGCAATAAATATACCCCAAACTAACATAGCGAAAATTTTCTGCAAATTTAGGTGTAAATCATGTTAAAATATAGAACAGATCTGTTAATAAATAGTATTTCCGTTAAATCTTTTTTAAATCCTTTTTAGCCACTCATTAACTGATTAATTTTAATAAAAATCTTGAAAACGTATGAAAGTAAATAAAACTACACCAACTGATTACCCAATTTTAGAAAGTATAAAAAACAGATGGAGTCCAAGGGTCTTTTCTAATAAACCCATTACCAAACAACAAGTGAAAATATTGCTAGAAGCTGGGCGTTGGGCGCCGAGCGCATCAAATATTCAGCCATGGCGTGTAATATGGGGATTAAAAGGTACCGAAATGTACGATCGAATTTTTAATTGCTTAGACGAATTTAATAGTAGTTGGGCAGGGAATTCACAATTACTATGGATTAATGCCTATAAAAAAACCATGAATAATAGAGACGTGGATAATTTTCACGCCTTACACGATTTAGGACTATTTATGGGAAATGTTATCCAACAAGCAAATAGTATGGAGATTGCTGTGCATCAAATGGCTGGTGTAGATTTTAAGAAAGCCCAACAGGAATTCGGTTTTGCCGATGATTATCATGTAACTACAGCGATAGCTTTTGGTTATTTTGGTGGCAACCCTGAAGATTTACCTGAGGATCTAAGAAAACAAGAGTTGAAAGAAAAGCGTGAAAGAATGTCACAAGATAAATTTGCTTTCAACGGAAACTTTGAAATTAACAAACAATAGAGCTATGAGTGATAAAAAGAAGCATGCAGATTTCCAAGATGATTATAGAAAGTCGTCAAACTTTGGTAAAACCGACAAGGCTGATGAATTAAACATAAAAGGTGACGGAGAACTGAAGTTAGAGAAAGATGAAAAAATGAAAGCTAAGGCGGAAAGGAAGAAGATTGATAATACTTTGAATAAAATTATATCTGAAGAGGAATAGACCTGTTGCAAAATACGCCATTTTACATAATATAAATTATAGTACAAATATAATATATGAGTAAAACGGCGAATAGAACTTTTTCGGTTCTATTTTATATAGATTTAGATATAGCGCCTTTAGGTCTATATCGTTAGCATTTATGTAACAGCCGTTTTACGACCTAAGTTTCATTAATATTCGTAAGCTATAATGTAATACTATGTAAAATATCCCAGAAGCATTCGTTTGCATAATAATTAGAACTTGGGTAATTAAACTATTAAGCGGTTTGCTTCGCAGAGTTTTTAAAACATTATGTATCTATAATTAGCCGTAGCGCCTGTACTGAGCGCAGCCGAAGTATAAAATAGCCGCATGCCAATGCGCTCGATTGCTTTTTAAAAATTTAAATGCCTTTTATGGCATTTATTTTTAAACACAATTTCCAACCGCTTTGCCAGCGCCAAAAAAAAGCTGGCTTTTAGATGTTATTGAAATTTTAACGTATTTGAATAATTGTGCATTATATTTTTTTCTACGCAATTCTCATAAGCTTGCCATAAGAGCTTAAATTTTAAAAAAATAAAATTCTAAGCACTTATTCTATTCTCGATACTATTTGATCTTTTTTTAATCATAACTATTAATATTATATAAAATAGAAATTGAAACTGTAAAACTTCTAAAAGTTTTATTAATTCTTTTTTTCTTGATAAAAAAAGAAACAAAAAAATCAAGACTGCATAAACTTTTGGAAACAATTACGGCTCGTTCCGCTATATTTTAGGAAACATTGTAACTTCTTAAGATTGCTTTGAAGTTGTTGTATAATTAGAATTCTTAAAAAACAGTATTACTAGACCCCTAAAATATACACGCTCCACTCACCTATTGTTTAGCCAAAATTTTATGAGGTCGATTGGCATCATGATTATGTTTTTATTTTTAAGTTTGGATTACCATATAAATGCATTGCTAATCTTCCTTCAGGAACAAAAAATGCATTCGATATATCATCCTTATATATAGCTAATTCCGCATTTGCTAAATGAACAGCAGTAGAAAGTTTACAGCCTTTTTTAAATTCATTAAAAAATACTTCTAGCCAATATGATGGAATAGATATTTCTAATCTCCAGAATGGTGCTATAACTGCTTTGTAACCAAGTTTTAAAATATCATAACATAAAGAAATTACACTATTGGCAAAAATATCTTCGTTTGTTAAGCCTGAATTACAAATGAATAGAATAGCAATTTCTCCTTTTCCAAATAAAGCATCTACATTTAAAATTGCACTTTCAGAACTATGATTAGTATATATTGCCTTGAAATTATTAAATCCAATTTCTCCATGTGCAAGAAAAATATTTATATCTGTATCAATATATTTGCTAAGGTTTCTTGACTCAATTATTTTAGTACCATTACTATCTAAAATGGGTTTTAGTTTATTAAAACTAGAATTTATTGGAATATCGCCATCTTCAATTGGTATCCAAGCAGTTGAGGAGAAATCTTTTTGTAAATAAAATTCATTTCCATTTTTAATAAGCCATTCAGCTGATATAACATTAGTCAATGGGACTTTAGAACTTATGAAGTCTTTTTTATTAATTATTAAGTTAGATGGAAATTGGGTTAAATCAATACTACTTGAAAACAATATTTCATCATAATCGACTTCAATATCTAAATCACAAAAAGAAAGGGTTTCTAAACTTTTTTGATAAGCATCTTCTTGTTCACCAAGATCAAAATATTTTTTTGAATCAAAAAAGAAATCTTCTTTTTGCTTAATCCAAGCTCTCATTTTACTAAAATCCCAATTGGGAATCTCTTTAAAAGTTACTTCATTTTCACTCGTTATGATAATTGAGTAAAATACTTCACTATGATAGAAAACCCATACGAAAACCTGATTATCAAGAAGTTTTAAATTCTTAGAAATATACTCATAATAGTTTTCTAATCTTTGCTTAGTATCATCGTTAACTTCTATAGTTGCTCTTGCGATAGTATTTGATTCAAAATATTTTTCATCATAAGTCAAGGTGTTGTCATTAAGAACTATACCTGAAAGTAGAATACTTTCAATATCATTTTGTTTTATTGCTTCTGTGAGCAATAATTTAACAGGTAGTTCTAAATGTTTTATTTCATATTCAAAATCATTTGATGAATTTGTTTCAAAAACACCATTAAGTAAGTTTATTATATTTTTCTTATTGTCTAATAAATTTCCAAAGTGTCTTTGCTTAATTGATTTATAACTTTCGGTCTTTAATTCATTTTCAAGGTTTTGTATAAAACCTTCAATTGGCTTATCAAACTCTTTAACTCCAGCGTCTTTATATCTTTTTAAATTATATAAATAATTTAACCAAGGCAAAATACCTGTTTCTTCAAAAGAAATAATTTGAGTTAAATTATTTTTTAAATAATTTAATGACTCATCAATAGTATCAGGTTTATCATTTAAAGCTTGAAATCTTCCCAAATAGTAACTAAGCTTAAACTTTTGTTCGTCATATTTATTTAGTTTAATTTGATTTAATATCTCGTTCACTGAGTCCATCATATTAGGCAAATGAAACTCCCTAAAGAATTTTAATGCATTATATAATGATTCCGTAATAACTGAATATTTGAAATCAGTAAACCTTATAAGAGAAGTAAAATATAATGCTCCATATATTACTGCCTCAAAATTATTCTTTTGATAAGTAAAGCATTTAAATAAAATTCCCCACCCATAATGATGTTTTTTCTCTTCTTTAGAGATTACTAAAACTTCTTCACTAAAGTTTCTTGCTCGTTGAAATTTACCATTGAAGTTTAATGAATCTACCATATTATTGCATACTGCAAAGAATTCATTATCTAATCCATATTTTTCCTTAAAAGCCTTGATAATAGCTAATTGCATAAACATACTTTCAAAATCTCCATCCTCTAAACTTTTTGGACCAAGAACAGATAAAACACTCAATGCTGATGATATAAGTTTTTTTTCTTCAGTTTTGGTAAAAAGATTTTCGTCTATTTTAAAATCAAATAATCGAATTTCATTATGCCTTCCTTTAAATATTTTGTCTAATAATGGGAAAATTTCATCAAACTCAAAATCGACAAATTTGAATGATTTATCCTTCTTAACTTTTGTATAGGAGACGTTTGAAAACGCATTGGTTAAAGCATAAATCATATGACTAAAACCTTCGAGTTTTGCTTTTTTAATAATTCTATATAATTCGATTTTTGATTTTGATAATTCGTAATCTCCATAAGCTATGGACAAAAGAATATTACTTAATGAATATGAGATAGAGTTATCATAAAGCTCATTTTTTCTTTTATCATGATCGTAATAAAATTTGTTATTTAGAGCATTATCTAGGACTTTTAATCTGTTATATATATCATCACTATTCTCAATTTGGTCAATGGTATCTACAGTTATTTTTATATTAATGTCATCAGGTGTGACTTGTATCTCTTTCCATACCATTTTTTGAAAAATAGATACAACTGGTATTGGAGACGATAAGAAATTAATGAAATTATTATTAAATTCTTTTTCGTCTTTATAATATTCAATTTTAGATATTTCTTTTTCTATCTTTTTATCTTTTTTGAATGCTACTTGAACGTTTCTAAATTCCCCTGTAAAAAAATAATTTTTGAATAATTGAAAATCAAAAACTGATATATTATTAATATGGAGAGAACTAAGAGCATTATGATTTGATACAATTAGTGGAATTATTCCTTTGTCATTTAACTTAGAATCAAGAAATGTTACTTTATCAGCTACATCATAAGTCCTATTACCAATTATTTTTACTACATCATCGATTTCCTTTGGTTCTATTGGATGGTTGTAGCATATCGGTTCTATTAGAATATAATAATCATTTAATTCATAAAGCAAATTATTAGATAGGTCAATTGAATCACTTATAATTTTGTTTAAATCAATTTGGCTAAAAGAATATTTAATTCTTTCTGTAGATAACTCTTTCTCTATAAATGTTTTAAGTAAATTTTCGCTATCATTAGTTGAATAACCAGCATCATAAATCAATTCTTCTACTAATAACGAATAATTTGGAGCATTTAATGTAACTAAACAAAAATATAAGTTATTATCAATTTCATAAAAGGGTTTTCTCCATAAATAAGGTTTTTTTGCAGAAGAAGAAATTGCAGAAACTATTCTTTCTAAAGTTTTTCTTTCATAATCCGTGCATTCAATCAAAAATTTAATTAATTCTTTTTTATTAATTCTAGAAGGAGTATCATAAATAGATAATAAACCATTTCCTGTTTTGCTTAATTTTTCAGATATTAAATTTATAAAGCCTACTATTAAAATTAGGACTTCATTTATATCCATTAAAGTTAGATTGTTAAAGTACTTTATTTTTTCTCTTTCAAAATGATAAAATCGTACAAATATATTTGCATCAGCAAATAATTTTATTCCAGTCTCTTTTACGACACCTTTAGTAATATTCAAAAAACCATTTTCAACAATTAAAGATTCAGCTCCAAGCTTTTCTTTATATACTTCTTTGTAAAAACCACTTAAATAATATGAAGTTTCACTTAGATTACTGTGTGTTCTAATATCTGCTGTTTGCGTTAGTAGTTTAATCCATTTAAGGTTAGTAGTAATTTTAAATTCATCAAAATTTGGATTTGATTCAATATCACCATTTTCAAAAATTAAAACTTCATATGACGATTTAATGTTTAATAAGATATTTGTATTATACCATATGTATGTAAAATATTTCCAAAGTTCTTCATCATCTAGATTAATAGATGGAGAAAATAAAGTTTTAGAAAACTTCCATTCATTTACTAAAGAAATTAAGAAACTGAGAATATCTCCTCCTATCTCTATAATTTGTTGAACATTTATTTCACTTCCATTTTCTTGTTTGAATTTTGAAAATTCAATATTCCCAATACTAGAATCGTCATTTTCGTCAATATATTGAGATAAAACTTTAGGTTTAATTTCTATAAAATGCTTATTAATAGCTCTATGCAAGAAGTCTATTGTTTCAATTTTTGTTAGATTTAATCGAGTAAAAGCATCAATAATATTCTTTTTAACTTGAACATTATATTGATTACATATTGCTATAAATTTTAAAATTTCCTCCTCTTTATCTGTTACTTCTTCACCAAATTCTTCTGCTATTTTTTTTAAATTAAAGCTTTCTGAAAATGGGTTAGAATAATCATTCAGTAAAATGGACATAATTCTATCCGAAATAGGTAATTCTTGCATGTTTATAAAGTAAATTAAGCGACTAAATAGATAATCTTTTAAATACTTACAAGGTAAGTATTTTCAGTAATTATTTATTTAGGGAATACCGTAATTAAAAAAAATGAGAAGTAATAAATCCATTCCACACACATTCCACTTCTCTCCTATCGTCGTTTCGTAAAAAGAGTGTTCCATTAACATTGTAGAGAAACATTTGCTAAGAAAAAAATAAAGAAAATGATATATTAAACTTTCGCTTTTAACCAAAGCTCAAGTTACATAACGCAAACATTATAGTACAAATATAATATATGAGTAAAACGGCGATTAGAACTTTTTCGGTTCTATTTTACATAGATGCAGATATAGCGACTTTAGGTCTATATCGTCAGCATTTATATAACAGCCGTTTTACGACCTAAGTTTCATTAATATTCGTAAGCTATAATGTAATACTATGTAAAAATCCCAGAAACATTCGTTAGCATAAGAAAAATTGGAACGTGTTACCACATTTGTCATAATCTCAAAATCTAACGTTTCAATAGTATCTGTTGCTGTGTGATAATTTGGATTGCCTTCTCCTCCAGTTCCTATCACCATTACAGCTGGAATATTAAATTGCCAATAATTGCGATGGTCTGAAGGACCGTTATTTGGATAGTGCTCTGCAAAAGAAATACGTCGGGAATCCATTGTACCATTCGCTTTTAACAATTGAGAGATTTTTCTATTAAATAAATCAAATCTTTTTATACCAGAAACTATCAATTGATTTTTGTGAAATGAATTGTTTTCATCCTTAATTTTATTTTCACGATAATATCCAATCATTTCAAGCGCAATCATCCCGATATAATTCTTATTAGTTTTTGCTATTGAATTTGCGTGAATATAGCTTCCCATTTTATCCGTTTTAAAAAAAGGAGGTTCCTCCAAGCAGAAAAATACAAAATCAATTCCGTAATCTAAGGTTAAACTACTTTCAGCTAGCATACGTGATATTTCTAACAAGCCAGCTACACTACTTGCATTATCGTCTGCACCAGCAATTTCTTTATAAACGTCATAATGAGCGCCAATAATAAATCTTTTTGATTTTTGAGATTGGTAGGTTGCGATAACGTTTTCATATATATTTCCTTTAGCTTCCCACTTTTGCCTAGCTGTAGGTAAACCCATTTCCTTAAGTCGCTTCTCTATATAGGTGGCTGTTTTTTGAAGGCTTTCAATATTTTTATAGTTTCTATATGGGAATATAGAGGTTAAGAAATCTACGTGATTGTACAGGTTTTCTGTTTTTGCTTCCATTTTTCCTTTAAACTACACTATTCTTTTATTATAAGCTGAACCGCATCCATCCTAACTCTTGCATTTTTAATAAGAATTGACAGTTCTTCCTGCTCATCAAGAGCTCTTTGAATTTCATCTTGTCTGATGTTGTTATTTATTTTCTTTAATGCTCTTAATCGTTCTATTTCGTGGTTAAGAGTAAGGTTCATTTTTTGAAGCCCTTTTTCTTTCTTTTTTAAACTTTGTGTTTCAGCTATTTTTGTGGCAGCCGCCATCATTTTGGGTAAGATTGTTTCTACCAAAGCTTCATTATCTAGCAAAGGTTCTATCTGGCCTGCAGTCAAATTCTTGTCGACAAAATCAGTAAGATAATTATCGGTTACTTCATTTCCATTAATGTCTACCACAATACGTATTGGGGTATTGGGAAGAAAACGATCTACAAATACGCCTTGTTTGCTTGATGTTTCTAAAACATAGAGCAACTCCAATAATAGTCCACGACTATTAGAATTTCGAAGGATACCAAAACTAGCACTTCCTATTCCGGAAGTTACCACCATATCGATAAACTCTGTTGTAATAGGATGGTCCCAACTTAGAAAACTCAGGTCTTCCCTACTCAAAGCATGATTTCTATCGAAAGTAACTCCAATACCTTCACGCGGAATTGACGAAAAAGCCTCGGTAGTTACAGAAGCGGGATGTATAAAATAGGTTCGATAAGCTAAATCTTCCATTTCCATTTTGAAATACCTGAAGACCTTGGTTAAGTATGTTTCAAGAGTTTTGTCACGGTCTTCTTGCTTAATTTGCTTTATTATTTCACCAGAAATCTTTGGTCTAAATGAATTCATTTCAAGCAACTTATCGCGTCCCTTTGAAAGTTTTTCTTGAAGTTTCTTTTGAAAGATCGCTGTATCATTTATTAAGGCTTCCAGTTCTGGGTCTGCCTCCTTGATGGTATGGGAGTTACAAATATTACGCAGTCGATCTCCAAATAGTTTAAAAATTTTATGACTAATCTCTATATTTTTTTCAAATGCATTCAAGCCTTCGTGAAACCATCTTACAAGTTTATGTTGTGGACTATTAACAAGATATGGAATATAAATATTGATGTCCTTAGTTTGACCGATTCTATCTAATCTCCCTATTCTTTGCTCCAACAATTCTGGATGTAGCGGAAGGTCAAAAAGTATAAGATGATTAGCAAATTGAAAGTTCCGCCCCTCACTCCCTATTTCTGAACAAAGAAGAATTTGTGCTCCATCTGTTTCGGTAAACCAAGCTGCATTTTTGTCTCGTTGTACAATAGTGAGGTCTTCATGAAAAACAGCTACATTTAAATTGGCGCGTTTTGTTAATGCTTCCTCCAAAGCCAATACTTTTTCCTTGCTTTTGCAAATTAATAAGGTTTTATCGGGAGAAATTTCCTTTAAAACATTCAAAAGCCAAAGCACCCGTGGGTCGTTCTTAAACCGAAACTCTTGTTTCTCTATTTGATGTTCTGTAGTTATATCGTAAACAAATTCTTTTGTAAGCCGTTCAACCCAATTTGATTGGTCTTCCTTTACTTCAAGAGGAATTAAATGTGCCTTCCGTTTAGGAAAATCACTCATAGCAGATCGGGTATTACGGAATAACACCCGCCCAGGACCGTGTTGATCTAGTAAATCCTCAATTAAATTATCCTTCGCTAATTCATCACGCTTTAGCACAGACTGTATACGTTCCTTGGAAAAAAGAGACTCTAAAAGCATTGTTTCCTTAGAGTTTAAGGCTTTATTCAAATCAAGTTTTTCAACTATAGTGGCAATGTTTTTATGGTCATTTGATGCATTTATAAAATCCTCATAATTGTTATATCTAATTGGGTCGAGCAATCGAAGACGTGCAAAATGGCTTTCAATTCCTAATTGTTCCGGGGTTGCGGTAAGAAGCAACAATCCTTTCGCCACCTTACTCAGCAGCTCCACCACAGCGTATTCTGGGCTTACCTTGTCTAAAGACCACTCCAAATGGTGAGCTTCATCCACAACAAGCATATCCCAACTTGCAGTTAGGGCTTGGCGAGTTCTTTTTTCTGAAGTTGCTAAAAACTCTGTACTGCAGATTATTAACTGATTGGCAAGAAATGGATTACCCTCTGGTGCACCTTCGTCAAGAGCTTCACAACGCGCTTCATCAAAGATATTAAACCACATGTTAAATTTGCGCAATACTTCAACAAACCATTGATGTATTAAAGATTCAGGAACGAGAATAAGTACTCTTGAAATTCGACCACTAATCAATAATCGGTGAATTATAAGACAGGCTTCAATTGTTTTTCCAAGTCCCACTTGATCAGAAAGTAAGACACGCGGGGCATAGCGAGAACTCACTTCTTGCGCAATATAAAGTTGATGTGGAATTAAATCTATTCTTCCGCCTACAAACCCATAAACAGGAGAAATTCTTCTATTATAATCGTGTTCTAAGGTTTCTCTTCGTAATGCAAAGGCGCGGGGTGAATCAACATCTCCCATAAAAAGCCTATCATCCACTCCATAATTTGCGGTAACATCACCTAGCTCGGCTTCAGAAATCTTAATGTCTTTACCGTAATATATATAAAGTCCATTTTCCATTTCAACTCTTTCAATAAGCATAGATTGCTTATTTGAATTAACAATGGTATCTCCGGGTTTAAAAACTACACGGCGCAAAGGAGCACTTTCTATGGCATAAACTCTATATTCATTGGAAAGCGGGAAATATATTTTTACTAGTCGGTTACTGGTTTCCGTTAAAATACCTACCCCTAATTCAGGCTCACCTTTACTAGTATATCTTTGATTTGGATAAAAAACATCCATATTTTTTATTGTTGTAAAATGTTTATTTATTGTGTGATTTGCATATATACTGCAAAACATACTAACTTAATTAGTCGTATTCATCGAGTATGTAAGACATTTAATTGGACATCTAGGCTTACAAGCTTTATTTAAGTTAGTTAATTAGGTATTTTATTTATCCTTTTCGTCTCAGCTGTGATTTTTTACCGCAAAGTCGCTAAGGACGCAGAGCTTAAAAACTCTCGAAATATTGTAAAGAACAATTCATAAAACCAAAAGAAGCGCATCATACCTGACAGGTTTAAAAAACATATTAGGTCTATAGTTCTGCTTAAATTATCAAACCGCAACCATCTCTCTATCCTTTAAAAAATAACTACTATTTACCCACTCTTCCTCAAAACCTCCAATGGCGAACTTCTTAAAACCTCTCGAATGTTGCTTAAGCCAATTCCTAAGACTAAAAGAGAGATTCCAGGTAAGAAAATCAAGAATGGGATTAGCGAAGGAGTGAATGGTTCTTGAAATACAAACACTGCTAATAATAAACTACTTATCAAAGCCAAAAGTATTCCTAAAAGACTACCTAAAATACCTAGAAATAAATATTCTAGAGCAGTAATGGTTAAAATCTGTTTGCTTTTTGCTCCTAAGGTTCTCAATAAAACACTTTCTTTTATTCGTTGATATTTACTAGTACGGACGGAACCTATCAGAACAATAATCCCCGTAAGAATACTAAAAAATGCCATGAAATTTATTATCCAAGACACCTTGTTAAGAATATCTTCTACTACAGTAAACATCTGTCGTAAATCTATGACGGATACATTTGGAAACTTACTTACTAAGTCTCGTTGCAATTTAGCAGAACTGGCTTCAGTTGGTGCGTTGGTAGATAATACATAAAACTGGGGGGCGTCTTCTAGGACACCACTCGGAAAAAGGATAGTGAAATTAGGTTGCAGATTTGTCCAATCCACCTTACGTATGCTTTTTACGACAGTTGGCATCAATACACCTTGAACATTAAAAACAATTGAATCTCCAATAGTTACATTAGCATCTTCAGCAAGATTTTCGGAAATTGAAATTTGAACAATCTCCCTTGGCTTTTGTAAAGGCACCCACTCCCCTTTTACTATTTCTTCAGAATCAATTAAATTATTTCGGTAGGTGGTTCTGAATTCGTGATTTAAAACCCAACCTCTTATTTGAGCTGTACTATCGGTGCGAAGGTTGTTTACCAATTCATTTTTTATGCTGTGCATTCGCATAGTAACCAGCGGAATATTATTTAATACCTGTAGACCATTTGCTTTAAAAGTATTTACCACTTCCCCTACTTGGTCTGGTTGTACATCGAGGGTTATTAGATTTGCACTTTCTGATGTTTGACCAATTTCAGCCTTATCTAGAAGAATATCTTTTGTAAAATATAATGTACTAATTAAAAAAGTTCCTAACCCAATAGCTACTAACAGCACTACAGTTTGATTATTGGGACGGAATAAATTCAGTAAGCTTTGTCTAGTAGTAAAGCCTGCGCTTTTAGGGAAAAAGGTTCTTACCAATTTCATTGCTCCTATTGCTATCCCTGAAAGGATTCCAAAAGTTACCATGATTCCGCCGATAAAGGCCAATGCAAACATCCAGTCGCGAAGCAACCAATAAGAAAAAGAATATAAGAATAAAACAATCACCGCAATGGCCACAATACTTGCCTTTCTAGATTGTTTTGAAGTATCTCCATTAACTCGTAATACTTCTAATGGTGAAACATACCAAGTACGCAATAGCGGTAGTAAAGCGAATAAAACTGACATTATAACCCCTAAAAGAACACCTATAATGAGCGGTTGTAGACTAATACTTATAGTTAATTCGAAAGGCAAAAACTCTTTTAAAACAATAGGGAAAAGCTCTTGAAGCCCTACTCCTATTGCTGTACCAATAATTCCTCCTAATAATCCTATTCCTGCAATCTGAATCAGGAAAATTAAAAAGCTCTGTTTTCTGGAGGCTCCCAAACATTTTAAAACGGCAATTGCTTTTATTTTTTCTTTAATGTAGATGTTAACTGAACTAGCAATCCCTACACAACCTAACAAGAGCGCAATAAATGCAGTAAGGTTTAAAAACGAACCTACATTATCATAACGCCTCCCTAATCTACTGCTAGTACTAATATGAGTGTCTAAGTCGGCATTTTCTTCTTCTAGTATTGGTTGCAATTGCTCTTCCAATAAAACTAAATCGGTGTCGGGCTGATTATAGAAGAATTCATAACGTTTACGGCTTCCAAATTGCAACAATTTAGTTGCTTCTATAAATCGATATGGAATAATTACCAATGGCGCTACAGAACTTGAGACTGCTGTATTACCCGGAATTGCATTTAAAGCACCAGCTATAGGTAAGGTTATTTCTCCTATTTTAATAGAGTCGCCAGCTTGAAGATTGTACTGCAACATTAAGGTAGCATCTACTAATGCACCACCTGAAGTTTTATATGAAGTGGAAGCTGTAACCGGTTCAGTTTCAAGTTTTCCGTAAAAAGGAAAATCACCCTGCAAGCCACGCACACGAACTAATTTAGTACCATCGTTCTTAGGAAATGCGACCATGGATACAAAACTTACTTCCGAAGCGTCTGGTTGAAGAGAATCTATAATTTCCTGTGCCCGCTCAGATGGAACTTCATTTATATCAATACGAAAATCGGCCCCCATCAACGATTTCGATTGTCTTTGAATATTATCGGTAAGGTTTTGACTAAACAACTGTATTGAAACCACTGCGGCAATTCCTAAAATAATGGAAGCCATAAATAATAGCAACCGCGCCCTACTTGCTTTAGCATCACGCCAAGCCATTTTAAACAGCCAAGCAGGATTACTATTTGACTTTAAAGTTGACTTTTTCAAATTACCGCTGTTTTTTCATTGGTTAAAATTTGTCCGCCTTTCAGTTTCAAAATTTGTTGAGTTCTCGCGGCTAAGTCTAAATCGTGCGTAATTATAACAAGCGTAGTCCCTACTTCTTCATTGAGGTTAAGAAGTAACTGAATTACTTTTTCACCAGTTTCTTCATCTAAATTTCCTGTAGGTTCATCGGCAAATAAAATAGAAGGATTGTTGGAAAATGCTCTTGCTACTGCTACTCGTTGCTGCTCGCCACCTGATAGTTGTGAGGGATAATGATTGACACGTTTTCCCAAACCTACTTTTTCTAATAATTCTTTCGCTTTACTTGCGGCATTTTTGGAGCCTTGTAGTTCTATAGGTACACTTACGTTTTCAAGCGCAGTTAAGGTTGGTAATAATTGAAAATCTTGAAAAATAAAGCCTACTTGTTCGTTTCGCAATTGCGCTCTTTCATCTTCATTTAGAGCACTTAAATCGTAACCACATAATTCCACTGTTCCTGAGTTAGGTGTGTCCAAACCGGCTGCTAATCCCAGTAAGGTGGTTTTTCCACTTCCAGAAGGCCCAACAATTGAAAATGTTTGCCCTTTTTCAACTTCAAAGGAAACTTTTTGAAGTACAGTTAATTGTTTTGAGCCACTTGTATAAGTCTTTTCTAGCCCGTTAATCTTTAATATCTTTGTCATTTCAATTTTATAATTATCTGCAACAATATGCCGAAGTCCAAAATTACACAAAGCCTTTTAAATACAAGCCTTTACAAGTCTCGAAACCTCTTAAAGTTTTGTTATATCCTTCTGGCATTTGTAATGATTTCCTGTGGGAATGATAAAAAAACTGAGGTCACAACAGATCCAACCGAAAACAATACTACTGAAACTGAAACTACAGAAAAAACATCTAGCAAAACCATTATGTTTTTTGGCGATAGTATTACCGCTGGGTACGGTTTAGATGATACAAATGACGCATTCCCAGGAATTATTCAGAAGAAATTAGATTCGTTAGATCTAAATTATCAAGTTGTGAATTCTGGTGTAAGCGGAGAAACTTCTGCCGGCGGTAAGAGTAGAATCGATTGGATTTTAAATCAAGATATTGATGTTTTTGTATTAGAACTCGGAGCCAACGATGGACTGCGTGGTCTTCCAATAACAGAAACTAAAGCTAATTTACAAGCAATTATAGATGCAGTAAGAGCAAAGAATCCTGAAATAAAAATCGTTTTGGCAGGAATGCAAATGCCACCCAATATGGGAGCGGAATACACCACCCAATTTAAAGCCATATTTTCTGATTTGGCTTCAGAGAATAACATTGCTTTCATTCCTTTTATTTTAGAAAATGTAGGTGGTGTAAAACACCTAAATCAAGCCGATGGAATCCACCCTACAGCTGAAGGACATAAGATTTTGGCTGAAAATGTTTGGGAGGTATTATTACCTGTAATTAAGATTTAGGATTCTGAATATAACAATCTCTATTGGTAAAAGACCATGTTTTATTATCAATGGCAGTTATGGTATAGGAATTCATTAATAATATAGGTTGAGTTTCACCTGAATTATTTTCAAGTTCAGAAATTTTGTAATCTAAATTGTTATTGTCTGGAAACTTATTTATAAAAAATTTTCTATTTGTTGAAACTGTACCTAATTCATAAACAAATGAATTGGTTTCAGTTGCCTTCACAAGTATTTCAATTGTTTTGTTATGTTTTATTGAATTATTAAAATTAACTGGACCGTCAAAGGCAATTACAAAGGGTTTGTTTAAAACAGAGTTTGCTGTTGGAAGTTGAATTGTTAATCGTGTATTAACATTGTTGTAAATATTTGACGTAGTAGTTCTAATCAAAACTATCCCTCCTTCTGGTAGTGAACTCAAGGCTGTGGCCATTTGAAAACTAGTAACATTTACCTCATTTCCATTACTTCCATCCGGTAATGTGATATTTATCGTTGCAATACTATTTGGAACACCGCAATTTGTTGTATAACCTTCTGTTTTACCTAAAGTGACCCATTTAGCACTCCCCGTCGGTCCACCACTCATCAATACTTGCCCTGTTTTACCTTTACTCCCTACAGCTGTACTTCTTCCACCTAATCTAATTCCTCCATCTATTTGAATACTTCCTCCGTCCACAGATGATTTTGAAATATGCAAGTCACTCTTTGGAGTAACTGTACCAATTCCTACTTGGGAAAAAGTAGTTGTTGTAAAAATTAGCATCACTATAAGCGTGGGGTAGAACTTCATATAATTATATTTTTGGCAAAAATACATTTTTAATTTTTAATATTTTTTTATCTTAATTCTCAAAAAATCAACTAAATAATCAGACTGCAATGGAAGTATTAAAAACAATAGTCATAAAAATTAAGTTATCCCATCTGATTCAATATAACTCGGCATTAGGTAGTATATTTGTTGCATTGTAAAATCTCAACTATTTATCATGTCTTTATTTCCTATGCCCTTTAAAAAACTAAACCCTGAAATAAAAGAGAAGTTAGAAAAGTTTGAAATAATTACTCCTACTCCATTTCAGACAAAAAGCATTCCCGTTATTAAAAGTGGTGCTAATGTTTATTGCTCGGCTCCTAAAGGAAGTGGAAAAACAACAACACTTATTCTAACAACTTTACAGAAATTAAAATTTGAACCCGTGGGAGATGCTCCTAGAGCAATAGTTTTGGTAGAAAACAAAGAAAAAGCATTGGAAATGTTCGAAGCTTTTGAAGCATATACACAACACAAAGAAATAAGAGTTTATGTTGGATACGAAGAGCTTCATATTGATATTCAAAAATCTGAAATCTTTATGGGTGTAGATATTTTAATTTCTACGCCTAAAACATTAAATAAATTGTTTTTAACCAATGGAGTTAGTTCTTCTCAGTTAAAGATATTAAGTATTGATGATGCTGAATTTCTTGCTCAAAAAGCTGATTATACCGCAATCATGGCCGTTACTCAAACTATCAAAAGGTGTCAATATGTATTGTATACAGAGAAAATACACCCAATGTTAAAACGCTTTGAAGCACACTTTATGGAGTTTGCTAAAAAGATTGAGATTTCTTGAAAATAAATGGTCGCGAGAAGAGAGTAGAGAAAAAAGAACAGAGAAAAAAGAACAGAGATCTTCAAAAAGAGACAAGGCAATCTTGATTCATAAAATATTGACAAAAACGCTATGATACCTAAATTACATTATATATCTCAAGGGAATTCTCCTAAAGAGCATTTGGAAAATATCCAGAAGGCCTGTACTTCTGGGGCAGAATTGGTACAGTTGCGTTTAAAGAATATTTCTGATAAAAAGTTATTAAAACTAGCCCAAGAGGCAAGAGATATTACAGCTCACTTTCAGACCAGATTAATAATAAACGACAATTATAAAATCGCTAGAGAGATTAAAGCAGACGGAGTACATCTAGGAAAATCTGACACCTGCCCTACTATTGCTAGAAAACATTTATATACTTGGCAGTTTATCGGTGGTACTGCAAACAATTTACAAGATTGCGAAGCCTTAATTGAAAAAGAAGCAGATTATATTAGTCTAGGACCTTTTAGATTTACAGAAACAAAGGAAAATCTACCCCTAGTTTTAGGATTAGATGGATATTCTGCAATTATTGATGTTTTAAATACAGAAACGCCTATAATTGGTGTGGGAGGAATTACCTTAGAAGATGTAACCGCAATCCTAGAAACTGGAATTTCAGGACTAGCAGTATCTGGAGAAATTACTCGTAATTTTAATACAATTAGAATATTTAACGAAATGCTCAATGCTTCTTCAGCGGCAGAACAACGATATACTTTTGAATAAAGGTAAAGCTGAATAATATTTTATCGACATTTAATACTTTGAAAACTCATGAAATTAAACTTAATATCTTGCGATGCGCAACGCCCCGATAGAAGAGCGATAGCTCAATGTATTTCAGAAATATCAAAGCACAATGAGTCCTTGGCTAGGGAACTTACAAATATATTATTAGAAGGTGACCCAGTAGAAATTGATGTTGACGATAAAAACTCAGGTTCTGCATTACGAGCCTTACGAAAACTTAGTGTTAATTACGAAATTATTGAATAACACTAACTTGACGATATTAAAACTTTAAAATTGAATTTATTATGAAATCAATTCGCTATCATTATTTTTTAATTTTTGTTCTTCTATTTGTAAGTTGTAAAACCTCGACAAGCGTTGAACCTACTTTAAGAGAGGTCTCAAACTTTGAGAAATTAGCTTCTATAGAAAATGTTGTAAGTATTGAAAAAAGAGCTGTGGTAAGTCATTTTGACGAAAATTATGAGCTTTGGTTTGAACAACCAATAGACCATAACGACTTAACTAAAGGCACCTTTAAACAGCGTGTATTTTTAGGATTTGAAAATACAATGCAACCTGTAATTGTTGAACTTAATGGCTACGGAATTGGTTCAGAAAAAGCAGGGGAATTAGCAACTCATTACAATGCCAATCAAATATCCATAGAACATCGTTATTTTAATAATTCTCGACCTGAAGACATAGATTGGAATACGCTAACAATTGAAAACGCCGCTAAAGATCAAGCTGCTATCATCAATGCTATTAGAAATGCCTTATATCCAAATGCAAAATTTATTTCAACAGGAATTTCAAAAGGATGTCAAACTGTAATGGCACATAGATATTATTTTCCAAAAAATGTTGACGGCTGTGTTTGTTACGTTGGTCCTTTAAATTTTGATAGAGAAGACGAAAGGATATTTGAATTCTTAAGGAATGTAGGAAAAGAAGAAGACAGGACAAAAATCAAAAACTTTCAAGAACTTAGTTTTAAGAATAAAGAAGCATTATTAGAAATATTAAAGACTAAAGCTACTGAAGAAGGAATGTCTTGGGAGTTTGGTGTAGAGAAAGCTCTTGAATATTCAATTTTAGAATACCCTTTTGCGCACTGGCAATGGGGAACAAAAACTCATGATATTCCAACAGAAACAGCATCAGTTGAGGCTATATACGATCATTTATTTGATATTGTAGGCTACGGATTTTTTGAGGAAAGTTCAGTTGAAAACTTACAACCCTATTTTTGGGCTGCGTTAACACAACAAGGAATTTATGCCTATGAAACCAGCCCATTCGCAAAATACTTAAAAACCGATAAACTATACACTTTTGATTGGGCTTTCCCTGAAAACATCTCAAAACCTTTCGATCCTAAGCCAATGCAAAACATAAAAGCTTTCTTAGACACTAAGGCCGAAAAGATGCTATTCATTTACGGCGAATACGACGCTTGGAGTGCTACAGCTATAGAGTTGTCGGAGAATGCTGAGAAACGAGAGTTATTTAAGTTTGTAAACCCTCAAGGCGATCATAGAACTCGTATTAAGAGTTTTGATGTTTCAGAACAACAACAAATTTATAAAATTATAGATAGTTGGCTTAAGGAATAGATATTAAGCCCAGTTGCTTGAAATTGAAATCGATATTGAAATCGATAGGGCTTTTGTATTTTTTTGGTTAGATTTTGATGGATTATAATTCTTCACACATACGTTTTAACCACTCTTTTTCATTAGTATTCAGCATAGGAGATAGTTGTTCAAACACCATTTTATGATAAGAGTTATACCATTCAATCTCTGTAGTGGTTAGTAAAGTCTTATCAATTAGTTGTCTGTCTATCGGGCATAATGTAACTGGGGTAAATCCTATAAATTCTCCGTATTCTGTTTCTTGTTTAGCTATAGACAGTACTATATTTTCAATTCGAATCCCAAACACTCCTTTTTTATAACACCCAGGTTCAATTGTTGTAAGTTGATTTGGTAAATGTGCTGTTCTCCCGCTACTCGTTGCAGGATTTGTTGTAAAACCTTGTGGTGGTTCGTGTACCATCCCAAAACTACCAATTCCGTGACCTGTTCCATGTGGATAGTTTAAGCCTTGTTGCCAAAGATGGAATCTTGCAAATGCATCAATTTGCATCCCAACAGTTCCTTTAGGGAATTGTAATTGCTCAAGTGTAATATATCCCTTTAAAACTGATGTGTAGGCCGTTTTTAATTCTTCAGTTGGCGTCCCTCCTAACCAAACAGTTCTGGTAATATCAGTGGTTCCATCTTTGTATTGAGCGCCACTATCTACCAATAGAATATTTTCATTTTTCACCATGGCAGAGCCTTCTTTTGGTGCTGTATAATGTATGATTGCTCCGTTTCCTTTATAGCCTACAATTGCAGCAAAAGATTCACCTGTATATAAATCTTGTTGTTGCCTGAAACTTTCTAGTTTTTCTCCAATTTCATATTCAGAAATCTCTCGTGTTGCAAGTTCATTTTCCAACCAAATGAAAAACTTCGTAAGTGCAACCCCATCCTTTACCATACAGTTTTTGGAACCGCTTATCTCTATTTCGTTTTTAATAGCTTTCAATTCTCTTGCTATTGAGTTTTGAAATAAAAACTTACTCTGTATAGCGTTAAAAACTGCATAATTAAGAGACGATAAATCTGTAATGATTTTCTTATTTGAATCTAATTTCTGAAATTCAGAAATAGCTAAATCATAGTCTAATACTTCTATATCCAATTTTGAAAATGCTTCAATAGCTGAAGGGGAAAACCTGTTTCTATCACAAAAAATAATTGTGTTATCCAATCCAACTAATGCGTAAGAAGTTACTAAAGGCGTAAAGTCGACATCTTTAGAGCGAATATTAAATAACCAAGCAATTTCATCTAAACTTGAAAACAAATAATAATCTGCTTTCGCTGTTTCAATTATGTTTTGAACTTTTTTAATTTTTGAAGCAGTAGTTTCTCCGCTGTATTCTAATGGATGAATGTCAACTGGAAAACTCGGCAAGGCGGGTCTATCCTTCCATATTTCATCTACTAGATTTGGAATGTTTTTAAGTTCAATATTTTTAGAACTCGATACTTCTTTTATATGATCGATTTGGGCTTTTGAAAATTGAAAAAAATCAACGCCAATAACAGCTTCTTCCTCTAAACTATCACACAACCACTGTACGTGTTCTGGAGCATGAGGTATCGATTGTTTATGTAAGTTTAAATTGTAGTCTTTACATTCATCTTCAAATTGAAGGAAGTAACGTGAGTCTGTCCAAAGTGCAGCCTCATTTTGATTTAAAACTAACACACCGGCTGAACCCGTAAATCCAGTAAAATATTCTCTTACTTTCCAATGTTTAGCAACATATTCTGATTGATGAGGATCTGTTGAAGGTATAATAACTGCATCTAATTGATACTTAGTTATTTGTTGACGCAGATTCTCTAGCCTTTTATTAATCATAAGAAGTAATTGAAAAAATTATTTTGTAATAAATTTAAAAGTTTAAAATTAATAATATCAAATGGATTCTACTGTTCTATTGAGGTAAAAAATATGCTTTAGAACACTATTAATTTGTTCAGGTTAAATATAGTTTGTCGGGTTAATTTTTTAACAATAAGTATAGTTGTACCGAGTTGGTATATGGCATTATCCTCTAGAAATATTTCGATATAACGACTAGACCATTATTATCTGTTGCGCAAAATTATCACCACTCTATAGAGATAAAGTAAATTAAAATTAAACTACTAAAACATTTTTACTAGAGTACTGAAACTTGTAACGCATTTAAACGCTATCTTCATCAAATTCTCATTTGAAAGAAACTTATCGAAATAAAAAATATTTAGTAACTAAACTATTATCTTAACCGCTAAGAACATAACATTAAAATAGTCAAGAATGATTTATAGACTTATAATATTCTTAATTTTAAATTTTGCAGCCCTCGGCCTTGGAAGTTTTTTAGCGGGTAAAGGCCCTAGATCTGAATGGTATGAAGGAATTAACAAAGCACCGTGGACGCCTCCAGGCTGGGTTTTTGGAGCTTCTTGGACCGTAATAATGATTTGTTTTAGTATCTATTTAGCATATTTATGGCCTTCAGTAGAAAATAGAAATTTATTGATTGGAGCCTTAATTGTACACTACGCTTTAAACATTGTTTGGAATCCAACTTTCTTTTACTACCATCAAATTTTAGCAGCTTTACTTGTTATTATAGCACTTACTGTAGTGGTTGGATTCTTTATGTTTTATTACTGGCCAGAAATGAGATCTTTATCACTATTATTAGCTCCTTACTTTATATGGTTACTAATTGCCTCATCCTTAAATGCATATACGCTAATTAAAAATTGAAGCTATAAAAACATTACTATAGACTGTTATTAGAGATCGTTTTAACATTTGATTTTAGGTCACATTAATCTTAAATAGAAAGTGTTCTAAAATCAATCCTTACAACATTTATTGATAGAATTGAATTAAGAACACAATCGTATAAAACAAGGGAATTTTAAATTTAATATTTTTTAAAATAACTCTTTTAAGTATTTCATATTAGATTTTGCCGTATCAATAGCATCAGCGGCTTGTCCGTTTAACATTAATTTCCCCATGGTGGTTGCAAAACCTTTCATCTGACTAAATTCCACTTTTGGAGGCATGGCCAACGCGTCTGGATCTGTAAATATATTAACGAGAGCTGGACCATTGTGTGCGAATGCTTCTAATAGTGCTCCCTTAACATTTTCACATTCTTCAACATTCCATGCTTTTATATCCATAGCTTCCGCAACTTTAGCAAAGTCTGGGTTTTTCATATCTGTTTGCCATTGTGGATATCCAGCTACTTGCATTTCTAATTTTACCATTCCTAGAGTGCGGTTGTTAAAAATTATAATTTTTACAGGAATCTCATATTGACTAATTGTCATTAAATCTCCCAACAGCATGCTTATACCTCCGTCCCCACATAATGCGATAATTTGGCGGTCGGGTCTAGACAGGCCCGCGCCAATAGCCATGGGCATTGCATTTGCCATAGAACCATGATTAAACGAACCTGTAAGGTATCTATTACGTTGTCCTTTAATATATCTAGCAGCCCAAACTGCAGACATTCCCGTATCTACAGTAAAAATTGCATCATCTGCTGCTATTTCATCAATTACGGCTGCAACAAACTCTGGATGAATATTCTTTTCTTTAGACTTCGCCTCTACATAAGAAGCGTATTTTTCTTCCTGCTCATCATGTAATTTTTGCATTTCTTTTAAAAACTCATCATCGGTATTTTCATCTAGCATAGGAAGCAATACCTCTAATGTATCCTTTATTTTACCAGCGAATCCATAATCAACTTTAGCACGTCTACCAATTCGTTCGGGTTTATCATCTATTTGAATGATTGTATTTTCTTCAGGCAAAAAATCGGTATATGGAAAATCCGTACCTAACAGGATTAACAAATCGGCTTCATGCATTGCTTTAAATCCAGATTTGCTTCCTAAGAGACCATTTAAACCGACAGCGTATGGATTTGAAACTTTATCAAAAAATATTTTTCCTCTAAAGCTGTATCCCATTGGTGCTTTAAGTTTTTCTGCTAGCTGCATAGCTTCTTCTTGAGCCTCTTTACAACCATATCCACAGAACAGCATTACGTTTTTATGTGAATTAATAACTTCCGCCAATTTTTCCATCTCTTCAATTCCTGGAATAATAATAGGATTGGTATAAAAATTCTTATTAGCAACAGTTATATGATCTAATTCTGCCTCAGAAACATCACCAGGTAAACCAACTACAGCCACTCCCCTATGTTGTACAGCATGTTGAATTGCAGCTTGAAAGGCATTTGCCGCTTGTTGTGGAGTATTAGCCATTACACAATATTTACTACAGTCGTCAAAAAGCTTGACAACATTGGTTTCTTGAAAATTTTCCAAACCTGTTCTGTCGGTATTAATAGTTGTGGCAATGGCAATAACCGGATTTCCAGAGCGATTGGCGTCATACAATCCATTTACTAAATGCACGTGTCCTGGTCCGCTACTTCCCATGCAACACCCAATACCGTCAAGCTCAGCATCCATTGAGGCTGCGTAAGCACCTGCTTCCTCATGACGAACATGTATCCACTCTATTCTTCCATCTCTTCTTATTGCATCATTAATGGGGTTTAAACTATCACCAGTAACTGCGTATAAACGTTTAACACCTGCATTAACTAAGTTCTCAACTAATAAATCTGCTACTTTTTTGGCCATAATTTTGCGTTTTTGTTAAAGATAAGGAATGTCATTTTTAAATTTTATTAATGCAAAGTTAATTGTCTGGAATGCATACTATGAAACTAGTTTAATTCCTTTCTTTTAAAAATTTAATAAAACTTAAAACGTGATTTTCAATCATCTTCACAGCTAGCGTGAAAAAATGGTTCACTTTCTATAGTGATGTCTTCCTTGGAGCTGTCGAAAACCTTAATTTTATAATAAGGTGCTAGTAATTCTGAACTAGGATTTTCAAAATATGGAAAAAACTCACTATACATTGTAAGTTCATTTGGAATTAAAGTTTTTTTGACGAAATAGTTTGTCATAGCCAAATCCTCTTCGTTTAAAGTATGTAAAGGTCTTTTCTCCATGCCTTTGGAGTCAGAACCTATAAATAACATTCCATTGTTAAATATAGCGTGAAAAGTACCTTTCTCTGTATAATCTGATGGGAGGTTTATTAAAATAAGGTCATTATAATCAGTGGGGATTATAAAGTGAAAAACGTGTGCAAAAAGATTGTTTTTAGAAAAGGAATTTGCATTTTTCATTAAAACTTGAGCAGCCTGAAGTTGGTGTATTTTCTTTTCTTGTTTAAAGATATAGGGATAATTAAAACAATTTGCTTCATTGTTAAATACGGGTTTCAGTTTATTTTTTGCATTTGAATCTAGCCCTACTACCACGGCATTACCTGCTTCAACTGAAAAATTTATTTGAGTCTGATTTTTTAAACTTTTCAATTTTCTGCCATACAGAGCAAATTGAGGTTCTGTACTTTTAACAAGCGTAACCTTCTCTCCATTAAATTCCCAAACTCCCTTTTGAAAACCACCGAAATATGCAATAACATAAGTGTGATCTGGAAGAAAAATAAAAGTTGCCCCACCTACAGGGTCGTTACTCCTTTCCTTGTAAACTCCTACCACATCATCATTAGAAATATTTTGTCCTGAAAGAGATAGCGAAAAAATAATACAAGTAATAAATATTAGATTCTTCATTGAATAAAGTAATAGGTTTCTGTCTTCTTAGAAATTATACCATCTATGATTTTGAATTACCTAGTAAAAATCTTTACATCGATATTACTTTTGAAGTCTTAGTTCAATCTAAAAAGCGAATTGAGAAGATATATAATTTACAGAAATAATTTATGAGTTCTTTTTTGTTTTTAAGTATAGATTCTCCACTTTTTCTCTAGCCCACGGAGTTCTACGTAGAAATTTTAAGCTAGATTTAATGGAAGGGTTACTATTAAAGGAGTTGATTTTAATTTTTTCACCTAAGGTCTCCCATCCATAAAATTCTACTAGATATTCTAAAATATCGGCTAGCTTAACTCCGTGTAAAGGATTATTTGGTTGTTCGTTACTCATAGTTTTAAAACTTTAAAATTTAATTGTATTGAAAACCTCTCGATTTAAAAAGGTTCCCGATAAACTCATGGGACACGCCGTTGATAAATAGAACTAATCCTTTACCAGTCTATTGGTCTATAATCCTTTAAAAATTTCCCACTCCAATGTTTTCCAGTGTTAATCCCGTCAAACAATGGATCCATAACTCTTGCTGCACCATCTACAATATCTAATGGAGGTTGAAAGTCGTGTAGTTCAATTTTTCGCTTTGCAAGCTCTACAGGGTCTTCATCTGTTACCCATCCCGTATCAACAGCGTTTATATAAATTCCTTCCTTAGCAAGACTTCCGGCTGCAGTATGGGTTAACATATTAAGCGCGGCTTTTGCCATATTTGTATGTGGATGTCGGTCTTCCTTAAAAAAGCGATGAAACTTTCCTTCCATAGCTGAAACGTTGATAATGTGTTTTTTACCAGTATTTTCTTTCTTCATAATTTCACCCAAACGATTACAAAGAACAAAAGGAGCTATGGAGTTTACTAATTGCACTTCAATCATTTCAGTAGTTTCAATTTCACCTAACCTTAATCGCCAGCTATTAGTCTTCCTTAAATCTACTTGTTGCAAATCTGCATCTAATTTTCCTTCAGGGAAAACTTCATTTGCGCTTAATGAATTATCAAAACTATATGGTATTTGTGAAAGTTTAGCCGAGGCTCTAATTCCAATTCCTGGTTCTGAACCGTGCCAAGTAACAGGTAAATTTTTATTCGGGTCTTTGCCAATATCGTCAGTAAGTGATTTTAACTCGGTTAAACAATGGTAGTGGTCTTGAAGTAAATCTTTTACAAATTGAGGGTGGTCTTCAAATGGCATTTCTTCCTTAGGCATCAAGTGCTTATAAAATCCAGCTGGCCTACGTACAGTTTGCGCTGCATTATTTATTAATATATCGAGTTTATCATATTTCTGCTCGATATAATTACAGAAAATTTCAACACTAGGAATATGGCGAAGATCTAACCCGTGAATTTTTAAACGGTCAGACCATTGGTGAAAATCTTCTTCTTGACCAAAACGATAAGCAGAGTCTGCGGGGAATCTAGTAGTTGCAACAACAGTGGCTCCTGCCCTAAGTAACATCAATGCAACATGATACCCGATTTTAAGTCTTGAGCCTGTTAAAACTGCTATTCGCCCTGTTAAATCGGCTGTTTGAAACCTTTTGGCATAATTAAAGTCCCCACAATCGGTACACATTGTATCATAGAAGTGGTGCATTTTTGTAAAAAGAGTTTTACATACGTAACAATTACGAGGCGTTTCAAGCTCTAAGGTTTCTTTTGAAGACAAATCAGAGGTTTGTATAAGTTTGGGCGCTACAAATACTACATTCTCTCTAGCACTTCGTATGCCTGTTTCTTTCCGTGCAGTTCTATCTTTATTTGCAAGTTTACGCTTCTGAGCTTTTTTGGCATCTTTCTTTCTACGTGAAAATTCATCTCGATTAGGTCTTGAAAGTTGCCCAGAAGCCTTTATTAAAGCAGTACGTTGTTCCTTTGGAATTTCAAAAATCTCTTCGGTATTGTTATTCAAATATTCGAGTATAGCAATACACTTGGCAATTTCATCAGGATTAATTGCTTTATTTTCTTTATCAGAAAATTCACTAGAAAAACTATTTTCTTCAACTGAGATATCATTCTCAGACTCCTTTCGAGACATATTTTTAATTTTTAACAAATATAGCTAGAGAAACAATGTAAAATGTAATTATGCTTATCTTAAATTTTTACGTTTCTCTTTTAAAGAATTCAACTGTATTTAATCCAAAAAAACCATAGTGTAAATCTTCAAAAACCTTTTTTATTTAAAAATTTGGGAATACTTTAAAAGTATTTTAAGCTAAGTATTAAATTTATATTAAAGTCAACAATATCACATTGTTATAGTGCGCCAATCTCGTATCTTCACATAAACAAAAAAATAAAAAGATATGAACAATAAAGGAAAAGGATTATTAGCAGTTTTAGGTGCAGCTGCCGGTGCATTTGCATTATGGAAGTATAACAAAATGACTCCAGAAGAAAAGCAAAGACTTAAAGACAAAGCTACTGATACAGGTAGAAGAATTAAAGAAAAAGCTGGCGAAGTTGAGGATACAATTTCTGAAAAGTACGATCAACTAAAAAATGCTGCACAACGTGAAACCAACCAGCTAAAAAATAAAGCTGAAGACTTAACTAGTTAATAATTAACTAGACTATAATTGAAAAATCCGACACTATCTCGAAAAGTGTGTAAGTTTAAAATAACAGGGGTTAGACTTTTTTAAAGTCTGACCCTTTTTTCATAGATCGTTAGGAACTGGTTTAGAATAATGCCCCAGTTCCTTATGGGCATTGTCCATTTCTTGGTTGCTTCACGCACTGACAAATATACTGATTTCATTACGGCATCGTCTGTTGGGAAAGAAAGTTTGTTCTTGGTATACTTTCTTATCTTCCCGTTCAGGTTCTCGATAAGGTTTGTTG